>CBDUSM010000232.1:0-3373 GCA_965369825.1 uncultured Bacteroidales bacterium | reverse complement strand
CAGTGTACGTTTTCGCTTCTCTATCGCTTTAATGATCCGTTGTGCTACATCTTCTGAAGTCATCATTTTACTTTCATCTCTCGGTGTTTCTCCCTGAAAAGAGCCGTCAGCATTCAACTCTTTTTTACGAATATTTGTCCCTGTAAATCCGGGGGCAGCAACCAGCACATGCAACCCTTTTTTTCTATTCTCAACACGCAATGCATCAAGGAAACCCCTCACCGCATACTTTGAAGCCGAGTATCCGGTCCTGCCAGGCAATCCGATGTAACCAGCTATAGAGATAACACCAACCACCGACCCTTTTGATTCAAGCAAATAAGGTAATGCATACTTCGTGCAGTAAACAGTTCCCCAAAAATTCACATCCATCAATTTACGGATCACATCCAACTCCAGCTCCTCAAAAATGGCCCGCATAGAAATACCGGCATTGTTAATCAATACGTCAATCCGGCCAAAATGCTCAAGTGTCGTGACCATTAATTTTTTACAATCACTTTCTTTTGTCACATCCGTCGGCACGGCAAGCGCTTCCATACCGTTTTTAGTTAACTTATCAGCCAAATTACTAATTTCCTTATGGCTTCTTGCAGCAAGAACAACCTTTGCTCCCCTGGCAGCATACGCCTCTGCGAGTGCTTTGCCTATGCCTGAAGATGCGCCTGTACTTATTATTACTTTTTTCTGTATCATGCATCTGGTATTTATGGCAAAGTTAGGGCATTCGTAGGTCGTTTTACAAGTATCATTGTACTTTTTTTTGTTTATTTAAAGCTCTTAAACAAATTCTTATTAATTTCGACTTGTGATTAATTAACTTTTCATTATGGTATCCCAACGAGAACTCTTCTTTCAACACCTGGCCTTGCCCTCCAGGAAACCGCTGGCCCTGGAAATCGTAAGTGCAGAAGGAATCTACATGTATGATGCTGATGGGAAACGGTATACCGACCTGGTTTCAGGGGTGTCTGTTAGTAATATTGGGCATCGCCACCCGGCAGTTCTCAAAGCAATAACCGACCAACTGGATAAATACATGCACCTGATGGTGTACGGAAAGTACATACAAACACCACAGGTGCAATTTGCAAAAAAACTAGCTGATCACTTGCCGGAATCCCTTAACAATACTTACTTTGTTAACTCAGGAAGTGAAGCAGTTGAAGGATCGTTAAAACTGGCAAAACGCTTTACGGGCCGCTCAGAGATCATGGCATTTAAAAATGCTTATCACGGTGGAACCCATGGTGCATTAAGTGTAATGGGAGAGGAAAGACTTAAACAGGCATTTCGCCCGCTGTTACCCAATATCCGCTTTCTCAGATTTAATAATAAAAAGGACCTCGATGCCATAACAACCAAAACTGCTTGCGTTATCGTGGAACCAATTCAGGCTGAGGCCGGTATTATTCTGCCACAAGATGACTTCTTAAAAGAGCTCCGGAAAAAATGTAATCTAACAGGAACGCTACTTATTTTTGATGAAATTCAAATGGCATTTGGGCGCACAGGGAAACTCTTTTGTTTTGAGCATTATGACGTTGTTCCGGATATCCTTGCACTGGCCAAAGGAATGGGTGGAGGCATGCCTGTCGGTGCATTTATCTCTTCCCGGGAAATTATGCTCTCACTTTCCAACAATCCTGAGTTGGGGCATATCACTACTTTTGGCGGGCACCCGGTATGCTGCGCTGCAGGACTGGCAAACCTGAATGTATTAACTGAGGGTTCATTGGTTGAGCAAGCTCACACTAAGGGAAAAACATTTCACGAAGCACTGAGGGATCATCCATTAATAAACGAAATACGGTTCAAAGGAATGATGATGGCTATAGAATTAGAAAATGAAGCTGTTGCTAACAATCTCGTTCAGCTTTTTTCAAAAAATAGAATTGTTGTTGACCAATTTCTGTTCAGGCCCCAGGCTTTTCGAATAGCGCCACCACTGATTATTACAGAAAAGGAAATTGCGGAAACATGTGATGTAATATTGAAATGCTTTAACGAACTGTTGTTGGCTGAAAGTTAAGGGTTAGAATGCCACTTTATAAGGGAAATAATGGCGTGTATAAACAACCGGATAAATAAAAGCTAATAAATAATCATTCTTTTAGAGCGAATTTCCTTTCCGGCAGTGAGATTTACTACGAACATCCCCTTACCAGCTTTTTTACCGGAATGATCCTTTCCATCCCATAAAATTACATGCCGGCCTGCTTTAAAAGTGTTATCTGCCAGTGATATTATTTTTTTTCCAAACATTCCATAGATATCGATATTCACATGTGACGATTCGGGCAATTGAAAAGAGATGTATGTTGAATGGATGAATGGATTAGGGAAGTTCTGAAAAAGTAAGAGTCCGCTTTCATCATGCGTATCCATTGATGGGTAAATCCCGACGGACTGACCAGAAAGGTCTTTGTCCATTATTGCAATAAAGGCATCATAATTGCCATTAAAGGATTCATCATATGCTCCTGGGGTAGTTGGAAAATCATAAGAAGAGGCATTTCCTGCAACAATAATATTATCATCTTCCGAAAATATGAGTTCAAGCCCGAAATCATAAAAATAACCACCAAGAAAGGTTGAAGCGTTTAATTTACTAAGGTCGTCGCTCATTCTTAAAATATATGCATCTGTTTCTCCATTAAATCTGGTATCATATGAATGCTTTGTCACCGGAAAATCCTCTCCGCCTGCCAACCCGGTAATAAATACATCACCACTGGATGCATCATACAGTATATCCCGGCATTCATCCCAGTCGCTGCTTCCGAGGAAGGTACAAACCATTAGATTCTCAAGTTGAGAGTCCAAAAGTCCGGCATACCCGTCATAAACACCAAAATTGAAACTTGTATCAAATGCCCCTGGTGTATATGGAAAGTTATAGGAATCTGTAAAACCGCATACATAAATATTTCCTGTACTATCGAAATCCATTGAGAAGGCTTTGTCATGGTGATTACCTCCAATAAAAGTGGATGCCAATAAAGTGTCCAGATCATTGCCCAATATAGAGATGTAAGCATCACTATGTTCGTTGAATGTAGGGTCATATACATTAGGTGTAGTAGGAAAGTCAGGTGACCCGGTATTACCGCATATGCATATATTATTATCACGGTCAATGATCAGGTCAATTACCTGGTCCCAGGCACATCCGCCAAAATAGGTTGATGAAAGAAGTTCCGACAAATCTTCCGATAGTTTTGAAATGAATACGTCGTTGCCATTTTCAAAGCCCCCTGTTGTACTGTAAGCATTTGGCGTTACGGGGAAATCTCCTGATATTGTTCCTCCTGCAACAAAAATATTTCCATTGGTATCAATGGCCATTCTGGCATGGTGGAAGCGTTCCGAT
>CBDUSM010000231.1:0-3394 GCA_965369825.1 uncultured Bacteroidales bacterium | reverse complement strand
TGGTTATAAATGTCGGGTTTACGCTGATAACACCGGTTGTGTTTTCAGCTGTGACATCACCGTTATTCCTTAATCTGATTATGATAGCAACTGTTTCCCCCGGATCAATCCTCCCATTGCCATTGCCAGTGAAGTCATCAATAAAATAGTCGTAGATGGTAAGATAAACACCCGATATTTGCTCAAAGGCCTGGATGGCGTCAAGGTCAAATCCAATATTCGGTCCTGAAGCACTTCCATCACCATCATCAACAATCTTAATGTATTGAACTTCTGGAATTCCTGCATCGATAAGATCAAATTCCGTTGTTCCTTCACCTTCCCCGATCAGGGTCCAGGGGCCGTCCATCGTTTCTCCGGCAAAACAGGAAAATCCTTCAGGTGTATTGTCATCTTCGTAAACGATGAAATCACTTCCGGGGCCATCAAGCAAAGGGACCTGCATATCAAGAACTATCCATCCACTTTTGCCGATGGAGTAATTTATATCATCAGGAGTACCAAAAACAGCAGGAGTATTACCTTCATCCGAATCATTATTTCCTGGTATCTGGCAGCTTGCTATTTTATAAACATATTGCCCAACAGCAGGTTGAAGCTCGAAGTTGGTAACCGTAGCAATATTTTCTGCCACAACAACATTATCTATCGTTTGGCTTTCATATCCATTGGCAATGACGGTAATAGTGTAAGTGCCCGGGTTTACAAATTTGTGGTAATCCCCAACCTCAGGATCATTATAACATTGAAAATAATTATCAACGAAAATAGTGGCTGTTACCGGATCGCCTGATAAGGCGTCGGTTATTATCCCTTCCAGCCCGTATCCGGCATACTCAATCATAGCTTCCATTGAAGGCACGTTACGGTTATAGTACAGCATAATTTGTGATGGCGGGGGTTGCTTGCTGTTTGATATCTCCATCGACCAGCTTACCGATCCTATAATGCCGTAATTCGAATCTTTGGTGCTACCATTGATAGGGTACATTCCGGAGTTTCCCTGGCCGTAGGGGAGGGACGGGTACCCTGATACAGAAGCATATACAGATGCCAAAAAGTCAATATGATCTTTGTCGGGAGCAATCTGAGGGCGGTAACTCCAGGGATAAGAAATATATTCAGTTCCGCTGTGGTAAGAAGTATGAATAACAAATTGATTGTTGTACATACATTCTCTGAGGGCTTTTGATTCAACCTGGGAGCATGGACCGCTGCTTCCTCCCCATCCATCCCACATATAACTCCAGTCTCGGTTCAGGTCCACCCCATTGGCATTTGTACGGGTCATATTCACTCTGCCATCCGGGTTAACCATGAGATACAGCCATATTTCACGATTATCAACCAATCCGGTTATGTATGAATTGTTTCCGTATTCCAGGCAAAGATGCCGGGCAAAACGGATCACATTTTCAGCACACCCGATCTCATCACCATGAATGCCTCCATCAAACATAACTTCTGCCTCTGTCTCATCTACACTTGCATTGTCACTGATCTTCAACGCAGCAAGTTGCCTGCCCTGAATTGACGTGCCAAAAATATATTTCTGGCAAATATCCGGGAAATTCTCAACAAGGCTGTCAGCCAGGTCAATAATTTCCTGATAGGTATGATAAGCTTCACGGTTATTCCAGAAGTCACGGTAATACTCATTCATATTTTTTTTCAGGATCTCATATTGCAGCCCGGCAAAACTCAGTTTTTCAAGTTCAGATGGAATGACATAGAGGATAGCGTGATCTTGATAAACATCCCCATTGAGCTTTAATTGATTCAGCATAGTTGCTTCGGTTTGATCTCCAATGTTCACACGGATTTCCATTTCACCGGCCCTCCAGCCATTCTGAGAGTAAGTGCTTCCAAATAGAATGATCAGAAAGGATAGTATCGTGATCTTTTTCATAAGTTTTTGATTTGTGACCTTTAGCCCACGACTTAGCCCACGACTTAAGTCGTGGGTTATCGGCCGCAAAACTATATATAATCTTTGATTAAAATCGAAAACAACAGGTATAAATTGATTAATAATAAAGGAAAGTAATCAGGTCAGTTGATTTAGGGCAAAAGCATAAGCTCCTATGGATACAGCCTTGTTGGTTCCCAGTTGTGAAATGCCGACCCCAATCCGTTTCATAGCGTCATAGTTGATGGTTTTATGACTGAACGGGATTGTAACTTCCTTAAGACTACCTGTTAAGAACATTTCAAGCTGTTGTTCATCTTCTAAGTTAAAAGCCCGGAGCTCCATGCGGTCTAAGGGCCTTTCGTTTGTGGAATTGAATTGATGATTCATTTCATCAACAAGTTTTTCAAGAAAAAGAGGATAAGCCCCCGAAAGCCCTCCGCCAATAACCACAAGGCCGTCAAGAAGCGTAATGGCATTGGCAAAAGAATCACCGGCTACGATTGCCAGTTCTTTAAAAGCTTCACGTGCAGCTTTTTGGTCACCATTTTTTTGTTTCATGCCGATCTCAAAGATATCTTTTGGCGTTAGATGAAGAGATTCTGTTCCCGATTCACGGGCATAAACCCGTTGAATTCCTCTAATGCTGACGCTTTCCTCGACGCTGTACTCCGGATATAATTTATTTCTCATCCTGTTGATCTCTCCCTGGGCAGAGTTATCGCCTGCAAAAAGGACTCCTTTTGACACAATTCCACCACCAAAACCGGTACCCAAAGTGGCCCCGAAAAGGTTTCGGAATCGTTTAGGGCTTCCTCTATCACCAAGTAAAACATTGATTCGCGGTAATAATCCGGCGATTGCTTCTCCATATGCAAACAGATCACCATCGTTATTAATGAAAACAGGGATATTAAACTGCTCCTTCAGCATGGGACCAAGGGCAACACCTCCTTGGAATAATGGCAGGTTTTCAAGATCACCGATGATGCCTGTTTCATATTCTGCCGGGCCGGGGAAAGCAAAACTAATGGCGACAGGAGGTTGTTTTAACAGGATTTTTACTTCCCTGAACCCATCAATCATCATGGTCATCACTTTTTCAAGGGTTTCATGCTTCGCCGGCAAGATAATTGGTGTGAGAATCTCTTCCCCTCCTTGCACAGCATTAAAAACAAAATTTGTACCCCCTGCATCCAGTGTCAATACAATTCGTTTATCGTTAAAAATATCCATGCTTTTTTGTATTTTTTTCTTCTGCTGACTGCCGACTGTCAACTGTCAACTGTCAACTTCCTAATGCGCATCAAGCCAATTCTCACCAGTATTAATATCAACCTCAATCGGGACTTTCATAGTGATGGCATTTTTCATTGCGTTTTCAATAATTGGTTTAATGATCTCTAGTTCATCCCGGTGTGCATCAAAAACCAGTTCATCATGCACCTGAAGTATCATTTTTGATTTTAGTTTTTGTTTTTCAAA
>CBDUSM010000230.1:0-3398 GCA_965369825.1 uncultured Bacteroidales bacterium | reverse complement strand
CATCTTGTGAATAGATTATTTGTCCGATCAGGTTGTGAATGTCAATCCTTGTAATATCGCTTGTGTTATCGAAGAACAGTTCGCCATATACAGGATTTGGGTAAATAGCTACATCTTCCAGATAAGCCTCTCCAAGTCCGGTATGACCAACCTGGTAAGAAACAACAGTTTTAGGATCGCCAGTGTTTGGCGCAGGTGTATCAGACACAGGAGTAACTTCAAAAACGAGGAATAGATCTCTGTCATCTTCACTAACCGTATAATTAAGCCCTGTTGCATCTGCAATTATAACTTTTTCACTTCCATCTGCATTAGGAGAGTTATACCATTGATACACAGAAGCACCTTCCTGATCACCATTTGGATCGAAGAATGTGTAAGCACCTGTTATTTCGGTACCTGGCTCCACATCACCTTCGATAGCAACATCGTAAACATAAGGAGCCATGGGAGTGTCAAGGATGTTATAAGTACATTCGTAGAGATTGGTAACGCCACCTGCAGTATCCTGGACAACCCAGTGCCTGTTAGGCCCACCTGCCGGGAATTCTGAATTGCCCCAGTCACCATTAATACGGAATTTGAATTCCGTGTTGGGATTAGGTGCAGCGGTATCAATTAAAAAATTGATGGTGTACACACCATCAGCCGTCCAGTCTCTATCAAATAATACGCTATGACCTCCCCAGCCATTTATTGTGCCTGCAATATCAAGATAATCAGTGCCTGCAACGAAACGGCCTTCTGTAATTTCGGTGTTCATATCAACATTGAAAGAAGCCGGCCAGGTATTAGGATTATAATCATTATAAACATGTGACAATGTGATGGGATTTTGTGTTGCCCATGTTATTCTGTTAGATCCGTCTGGAAACTCAGCATTGTTCCAATCTTCATTAATACGAAATTTATACTCAATTACACCAGGTTCTACAGGAATGGTGACAGAATATTTGTTTTCTCCAATATCATCCATGGCACCTGATCCGACCCAGACATTCATATCCCCGGGAACATCAACAATATCAACAGAAGGATCAAAAGTTCCTAAGTCAACCTGCCAGGTCATATCAACAATAAAGGTAATTTGCCCCAGTGGGTCATCATTCCACCAGTCTTCTAATGATACGGTTCCGCCAACAGTGGTCACTTCACGTGTCACTTCTTCATCAGTATCATTATCTATACTGAAGAAGTAAGTGTAAGTATGGTCTACTTCAAGGCCTTCCTCAACAAAAACAGTAGCAGTACCATCGGTTTGGTCTTCCATTACCACTGGGTCAAAGCCTTCCAATTTCAGGTAAACATCATTATCTAATGGATGATACTCTTCGGCATTGATCAGTTTCGACATGTTAACAGTGAAGAATAAAACAGGATCTCCTGATTCATAAAAAAGAGGTATCATGAAATCCACACAATCAGCACCTTCACCGAAGTCTTTTCCTTCAGCATCCCAGGTGCCTCCGTTGAATACAGCGGTTAATTTGGTGATCACCGTACCTTCAGGGAAACCATAAAAAGCAGCGGGAGTAAACGTTATGGAATAGGTTTCGTCGCCATTGGCCGTAAGAATAGGTTGCTGACCGTTAGCACCTGTTGCATTATAATCAACAGCAAAATTACCCCAGCCGGCGGGCTGGCCCAATTCAAATGCTGCTGAATGCATATATATCTGATCAAATCCGATCAGGTCATCTTTACCTTCAGGTGTACAGGATTCGTTTGCATTAAACGTTAAAGTAATCTCATCATAGGCTGATGCCCCTTCCGGCTCAATTGTAATTGCTGCAGGCATCTGAGCAAGTGCAAATGATGCTACTGCGAGGAATGCAAAAGCCAGCACAAAAGTTTTTAATGTAAAGTTTTTCATAATTGTTTTTTTTGGTTTATACTTTGTTCGGTTTGTACTTTCATTTCTTTATAGGTACAAAGATAAGTTATAAAATTAATTTCCTGAATAAAATTAACATACTTTTTGAAAATAGTATTAAATTTACACAAATTTTCATATTTTTTTTGAGAATGATTAAAACAAAGATTGTTAATAATTAAACCTTGAACCTGCTCCGAAAAATTAAAAACTAAGAAAATGCCACGAAGACACTAAGTCACCAAGGTTCACAAAGAATAGATATTCAGAACTTTAAGCTTAGTGGGTCTTGTGGTCCCTGCCTGCCTGCCGGCAGGTTTGAGCCTTATGTGGCAAAAAATTGATTTTTCGGAGTGGACTTATAATTAAATCTTAAATATTAATTAAACCTTAAAACTATGGTACAGATTCTACTAAAAAAAATTATTGTGCCGGTAGTGATATTCCTGTTGTGGATACCACTCGCAATTGGGCAGACTGGCTCGGTTGAAGGTACGGTAGCAGATAAAAACACGGGTGAAACCCTGCCCGGAGCCAATGTTTATATTGAAGGAACAACCACAGGAGTTTCATCCGATATAAATGGCTATTATAAGCTTGAGAATATCCCGGTGGGGGAAATATCATTAGTTATAAGCTATGTAGGGTATAAGTCTATTACTCAGCCCATTAACGTTGTTGAGGGAAGGACGGTTACATTGGATTTTCAGATTGGGGAAGACCGAATGATGCTTGATGAACTGGTGGTTGTCGGGTATGGTACATCCAGGAAAAGGGAGATAACAAGTTCTATTTCAAAAGTAAAAGTAGAGGATATCAAAGATATTCCGGTACCCACTTTTGAAACAGCATTACAGGGAAGAGCGCCGGGAGTGCACATCACTACAGATAATGGCATGGCTTCTTCGCCGGTGACTGTTCGTATTAGAGGAATCTCTTCAATTTATTCAAGCAGCCAACCGTTATATGTTGTTGACGGGGTGCCTGTTATAACAGGAAGTTATACCACAAGCTCCGGATACCCTGATAAGTCGAATATTCTTTCGTTGATAAGCCAGAATGATATTGAATCAATTGAAGTATTGAAAGATGCTTCTGCAGCTGCTATTTATGGTGCCCGTTCAACCAATGGTGTTATTTTGATCACCACCAAACAAGGCCAGGCCGGAAAAACAAAATTTGATGTTGGCTACTATTATGGGTTATCAGATGTTACCAACAAGCTTGACGTGTTGGATGGCCCTGAATACCTTCAATTTACGAAAGAAGCCTGGACTAATTCATACATTAGGGCGGTAAAGAATAATCATGACGGTAATATAAAAAGATTTGACACTGCCAATAATTATGCGAATTATTGGGTGGAAATGGCTGTTCCAAAGGAGTTGGCCCAAAAAACCAATACAGATTGGATTGATCAGATGTTGAGGCAAGGGCAAATCAATTCTGTATATCTGAACGCTTCCGGAGGGAATGAAAAAACCAGGTTCTTTATTGGCGGTACATATAACAATAATGAGGGAAT
>CBDUSM010000229.1:0-3428 GCA_965369825.1 uncultured Bacteroidales bacterium | reverse complement strand
GCGGATCAGAAGTCCACGAATAGGTAAACGGGCCGGTAGTTCCTTCAGCCTCTACATTTAATTGTGTTTGGTATCCCATACATACATTTTCAGGGTCTGCTGTGACAGTAATAGAAAAAGGGCTTCCTGTGATGGTTACTTCAACGTCATCATCGTCCTGGCAGCCGGAAGAGAGGTCAGTTACCAACAGATTAAATGTGGTAGTACTGGTAAGTGGAAAAGTTTCCGGATTTTGAATAGTTGGATCAACGAGGTATGTTTCAGGTGTCCAGTACCAGGAATAATCACCAGAACCGCCTTCGGCAGATCCGTTTAAGGTTGTTGTCGTGTTATATTCGATGGTTTGGTCTTCTCCTGCATAAGCCAGTGGTGGTTCCATTACAGTGATAATCATAGTATCGGTATGCACATCATTACAAGGGTCATAAGCAAATGCCGTAAGGGTCAACTCAGCATAACCAGCTGATATGTCTTCCTCTCCGAGTGTATACTCAGCAGATAAAGATAAGGGATCGTCAAAAGTTCCATCACCAAGTGTAGACCACAATGAGGCAGTGGCATTTTCCATAGAACCGGACAATTGATAGGATCCATTTTCACAAACAGCCCCATCTTCTCCGGCAAATGCTAATGGTAGGTTAGCGACGGTTAACATCAGTGTGTCGGTGTTGCTGCCAACACAGGGTGCTTTTGGGTAAGCAGTTAAATAGAGGTTAACGCTTCCTGCAGAGATATCTGCAGGGCCTGCGTAATAAGCCGGGGAGAGAGATGTTGAATCATCAAAATAGCCATCGCCCCCAGTAGTCCAAAAAGCAGAATCGGAAAATACAATACTTCCTGAAAGAACAACCGGGCTATTCTCACAGGTGATGGTATCATTACCGGCATCAGAAAGGGGAAAGCGGTTTATTGTTATTGTCAAATAATCAGTTAATGTTTGTCCCTGACATCCATAAACTTTTAAGCCAAGGTTTAAAATCCCATTAATAATATCAAGGGTGCTTGGTGTATATACCGGGTCCAGGATAGTGTCGTTGTTAAAAGTGCCGGTCCCTGAGGTAACCCATAGGATCGAATCAGCATTGTAAATGCTACCGGATAAAGCAACAGTATTACCCTCACAGATGGTATCATCTTGACCGGCATTAACCATTAGCAATAATGATTCAATGGGTGGAAGGATGATATAATCCAGCCAGGCCCGGTCTGAACCATTACTCACCGAATAGTCTTTCTTATAAACCCATTTTAATGTATGCTGGCCCTTGGAAATAGAATAGGTTTCTTTACCCCAGGGTACTTCTCCGGCCCATTTATCTTTTTCTCTGGCATCGATATAAAACCTCAGGTAGTCATAGTTTGCCTCTGAAGAGACTTTTTTATAAAAGCTTATCTCAGCATCCGATAGCACATTTATATCTATTTTAAGTTCGGAGTCTTCATTATCATCAATTTCTCCGGAACCAGAACAATTAGTACCTTCATATGGATTGGTTGCAGTAATTAACCAATCAGCGTCTCCGTCAAAATACCAGGAAAATTTTGAAAAATCGCCTGTTTCAAAGTCTTCCACAATAACGCCCACGGTTAAATAAACACTATCTATTGTTGACGTATAGTTTTCAGGAGCAATGATTAATTCAAAATAAGCGATATGACCTTCAAACGCCTGAGTGGAAACAGTGATATTAAATGTTAGACTACTCTGAGCGTAACCCGGGATTAATGACAAAGAATCGAGGCCATTGTTTATTGTGATAAAAGGATCTGAGGAAGATAGCATACCATAAACATTTTGAACAGATGCCCCTCCCTGGTTATAAATGGTTACAATCAGATCTGTAGTCTCACCCGGGTCAAGCCAGCCGTTATTGCCATCATCTACAACAACATTGCCGGCACTTAATACAGGTGCATAGGCTGTGAAAAGAAATTCTCTTACAAAATCATTTTCATCAGAGCTAATAATACTATTCATTAAAATTTGATGTTCGTTAGGAACAGTATCTGCAACAATAAAAGAGAAAGCATTATTCACGACAACAGGTTGGCCTGGTTGAAGCGTCCCGAAAAAAGCCAGGCTGTCAAGCAAAGTAGTATAATTATCGGATGTTGATAATGACATTTCTGTATTGTGTAAGGCCTGTGGTCCAATATTTTTCAGTGTAACATTCAGGTAGGCTGTTTCACCATATTCAATGGTATCATTTGTTCCTGCTGTTACAGCTATTTCTGTTAGAACGCCTATGGTGTTGAAGAGAAGTGTTTTAGAAGAAGAAATATTATTATTATCCGTTGCCAGAAATGCAACTTCGAGGTTATTGTACTCATTTGTAGGTGTGCCACTAAACACCCCATCTTCTGAGATCTCCATTTCAACGGGGAGAGATGGGGCCAGAAATTCAATCATACTGTTTTCAACGATATTCGTGTCATTTGAGATGCCTGATTGCTGATAATTGATCCCATCACCATTGGTTGTTCCTGCGTACCATTCTGTAGGTTGTGATAATATTACGGAGCCATAATAAAATTCGATATTACCAGACGGATAAAGCTTTAACGCCAGGTTTAAGTCTGCAGAAGAAGCTCCATCCTGCGATACTTTCCATCGGAATGTTGCACTGTTCTCATCACCTTCATACCACAATCCGTCACCATCAGTTGAATATATACGTAAATCAGTATCAAAAAAGGGCGCAATATTTTTATTTTTGATAAATCGTAAGTACTTATCCTGATGGTAGGGCCACGTTACAGTGTGGTTGTCAAATTTAAGAAAGCCATCGGTAAATATATAAACCGTGTCATATGACTGCCCATAAAAGGGAAATTCAAAATCAAGATTTTTCAGGGCATACCCCCCGGAATTATTCGTTGGGGTTAGCTGCTCATTTGTGATCATAGGGAAAGTCTGGGTGTAGTTTGTTTCATCATATTCGATAAAATATTTCCAGGTATAGGGTGGTGTGCCTCCGTTTGCCGTTAATTGAAAGCTATATGGTTCATAAATAGGTGCAGGTGCAAGCTCATTAGTAGTGATCCCAACGTCGTCATAGTTAATAGAAGCGATTACAGACATGCTAACCAGCCCATCATCCGGGATGTTGATATTGGAATCATTGCATATGATTTCCTGAACACCGTTTGTATAATCAATCATAGAAAAATTTTTAACATCGCCCACTCCCCATTCGGTTGTTTCGTTTTCCTGAACCTGAAGAAAAAATTTCGCAGGTTGTCCCGGAAGGAGGTAGTTTAGTAAGGGTGTTACATCGAGACCGAATTCGATGGTTTTATCTTCTGGAGTATTACCTCCCAGCATATACCAACAGGCACCCTGGTAGTTGAAAATGGGAAAGGCAAGCTCATGATCAGGTTCAGTGGCTGTTGTATCAAAAGAAATTCCTGCTGTCACTTTTAATTGT
>CBDUSM010000228.1:0-3439 GCA_965369825.1 uncultured Bacteroidales bacterium | reverse complement strand
ATGAAATGATAGGTGGCCATATGAAAGAGGCTGAAACAGAGAAGGTGCTTATAGGCCTTGGTTTTCGACCTGAACAGTTTAAACAACCCTTAAATGAGTTTAGTGGAGGATGGCAGATGCGCGTTGAACTGGCCAAGATATTACTTACCAAACCGGAACTTCTCCTGTTGGATGAGCCGACTAATCACCTTGACATTGAATCGATACAGTGGCTCGAAAATTTTCTTTCCGGTTATCCCGGTGCTATTATTCTGGTATCTCACGACCGGGCCCTTCTGGATAATGTGACTAACCGGACAATAGAGGTTTCGCTGGGTGAGATTTATGATTATAAGGAAAATTATTCAGGATATGTTCTTCTTAGAGAGCAGCAACGGGAGAAACAATTATCAACATTCAATAATCAACAAAGGCAAATTGCGCAGATTGAGCGATTTATTGAACGATTCCGATACAAAAATACCAAAGCAAACCAGGTGCAATCGCGGGTTAAAATGCTGAAAAAGCTGGACAGAATAGAATTGGATGAAGTGGATAAATCGGCTATTCATTTTTCATTCCCCTCCGCACCCCGATCAGGAAAGGTGATTTTTGAAGCGCAAAAATTGTCAAAATGGTTCGGGCATAACCATGTATTAAAAGATATTGACTTTGCTATTGTTAGAAATGATTTTGTTGCTTTTGTCGGTAAAAACGGAGAAGGTAAAACGACACTGGCTCGAATTATCGTTGGTGATATTGATTATTCGGGAGTGGCAACCCCCGGATATAAACTATCAATAGGTTATTTTGCCCAAAATCAGGCTGAAATGTTAGACCCGGATAAAACGGTGTTTCAAACCATTGATGATGTTGCTGTCGGAGATATGAGAACAAAAGTCAGAGGTGTTCTCGGTAGCTTTTTATTTAGTGGCGATTCGATCGACAAAAAAGTAAAAGTGTTGTCGGGTGGTGAGAAGTCGCGATTAGCCATTGCAAGGCTTTTACTTACTCCGGTTAATTTGCTTGTTCTCGACGAACCAACCAATCACCTCGATATGCGTTCGAAGGATATTTTAAAAAATGCCCTGTTGAAATATGATGGTACATTGATCATTGTATCGCATGACCGGGATTTCCTGCAAGGCTTAACAAATAAGGTCTTCGAGTTTAAAAAGCAGGGTGTCAGGCAATATATTGGGGATATTTATGATTTTATGGAGTCAAGAAAACTCAATTCATTAAAAGAACTTGAAAAATCTTCAAAAAACGATAATCGTCAAGGGAAAACCGGCACTTCTCAAAGCAAATTGCAGTATCTGCAGAAAAAGCAGTTTGAGAAAGATCATCGTAGGCTGACCGCCAGGATAATAAAGTGTGAGTTAGAAATCGAAACCATTGAGAACAAAATTAAATCCATCAACAGTTACCTCGCTGAACCTGAAATATATGAAGATAAGCTTAATACAGGTGATATTTTTGAAGAGTACGCAGCATATAAGCTTCAACTGGAAAGGGTAATGGAAACCTGGGAAAAGTTACAAAAACAACTTGAGGAGCTTTGAATCGATTTCATCAATAATCCCTGATGGCAATTGTTTTCGCCAACCGTATTAATTCCTGTTTTTGTTTTTCATCCACCTGTACTTTATCGAGATGGTTCATTGCTTTTTGATAATATTTATCCATTTCATTTTCGGTAGATGCCTTTACATCTAACTGGTTGTATATTTCGATAACTTCTTTAATCTTTGTTTCCCTATTGTATTTGTTTGTAATGAAGCATGAATTAAGTTTTTCGCGGGTGGCCCCTTTTGCCAATTCGAATGCTTTGAGATACAAAAAAGTTCTCTTATTAGTCAGGATGTCACCTCCTGTTTTCTTTCCGAATTTTTCTTCAATACCATAAACATCAAGCAGGTCGTCACGTAACTGAAAGGCCATACCTGTATTTTCTCCAAAAAGGTATAAATTTTGGATATCATTAGCATTAGCACCAGCGATAATTGCTCCTATTTTTAAACTGGCAGCAAATAGAACGGCTGTTTTCAGGCGGATCATGTTCATGTATTCATTAAGGGAAACATGCGTTTTTACTTCATAATTAAGATCATATTGTTGGCCTTCACATACCTCTTTAGCCGTTTTGGTAAAGACCTTTAAGACATCCGGGAGTAGCTCTTTTTCTGTTTCAGCAACATAATTGTAAGCAATAGCAAACATGGTATCGCCCGACAAAATAGCGATGTTGGTATTCCATTTTTTGTATACGCTGGGTTTCCCTCTTCGAATAGGAGCTTTATCCATTATGTCATCGTGAAGAAGCGTGAAATTATGAAAAAGCTCAAGGCCGATGGCAGCAGGCATCGCCTTTTCAATATCACCTTCAAAAAGATCACAACCCATAAGCATTAACACAGGACGTAATCTTTTTCCCCTTAATGCCAGCGTATAACCAATGGGTTGATACAACTCAGGCGGATTGTAATTGAATTTTTGAGCGTCAAGGGCATTTTTGAACTTTTCCTGAAGATAGTGAATAGAATGCATAACTAATCGATTATTTCCATCAGATACTTGCCGTAACCACTATTAATCAATGGTTTAGCAATTTCCCGAAGTTGGTCCCTGGTAATGTAACCCATTCGGTAAGCAATTTCTTCAATACACCCAATTTTTAAGCCCTGGCGATCTTCTATTACCTGAACATATTGTGATGCATGCAGTAATGACGAAAAGGTGCCCGTGTCGAGCCAGGCAGTACCTCTATGTATAATTCCTACTTTTAATTTATTTTGTTTGAGGTAGTACTTATTTACATCAGTAATTTCATATTCACCCCGTGCACTGGGTTTGATATTTTTTGCCACATTAATAACTGTGTTGTCATAAAAATAGAGGCCGGGAACTGCATAATTCGATTTTGGGTTCTCCGGTTTTTCTTCAATTGAGATGGCAGTATTATTGTCGTCAAATTCAACAACTCCATATCGGTGGGGGTCAGAAACATGATAAGCAAATACGACACCTCCTTCCGGGTTAATATTTTCCTGGAGCAAACGCTGTAATCCTGTTCCATAAAAGATATTATCACCTAAGATCAATGCCACTTTATGGTTTCCAATAAATTCTTCACCGATCACAAAAGCCTGTGCAATACCATTTGGGATCTTTTGTTCAGCGTAGCTGAACGAACAGCCTATTTGATGCCCATTTCCAAGAAGGTTTTTAAATAATGGCAGGTCATGGGGGGTTGAAATGATCAGGACCTCCTTTATTCCTGCCATTAACAAAATTGATAGCGGATAGTAGATCATTGGCTTATCATAAACCGGCATTAACTGTTTACTAATTGAAAGTGTGATTGGGTGGAGACGTGTTCCTGAACCTCCTGCCAGAATAATTCCCTTCATGGTTTCAAATTTTTTATGCTTTTCCATTGTTTTTTTTCCTATTTTAA
>CBDUSM010000227.1:0-3441 GCA_965369825.1 uncultured Bacteroidales bacterium | reverse complement strand
CCAGCCTGGAGTTGATAAACCCTGCAAATGAAAATAATTTGGAAGAAAGCTGGAGGGCAAGCTATTTCAATGGAGGTACGCCTGGAACAAATAACAGTTCACCTCCGGCTTTAGCTGAATGGCAAGGGGGGGTTCCCGGAGCTGAAAACAGTTGGGCTGTGCCGGGGAACTGGGTTAATGATACTTCTGCCGGATCTATTACCGATATGATTATTTCTACCAGTAACACCAGCCTCTTAACAATAGATGATTATTTTAATTGTCATGACCTGAGCGTCAACCCCGGAGGGATGTTTACTATTGGATCACAAGGTGGATTAACAGTACATGGTAATTTAACATTGCAATCTGACTCTACAGGTACAGCATCTGTGGTTTTGGTCGATACGAATGCCATGTTAAATGTTGAAGGAATTTCTATCATTGAGCAATATCTCTCTGGTGGTTTAGTGAGAGATCCTGTTGATGCACTATATCATTATGTATCACTTCCGGTAACTACCGGTGTTACAGGAAATGTATTCCCGGGCGGTGCATTTGTCAGGCGTTACAATGAGCCTCTTCAACTGTGGGAAAATCTTAGTTCGCCTGATACTTTAATGAGAATGGTGGGATACAATGTTTGGCTGGAGGGCGGTACTGAAAATGTTACGTTTGAAGGTGTACTAAACAATGGGGATCTTTACTTAGAAGGATTAACATTTACCGGCCCCGGAATTCCGAATTACAATCCAACTTATGCAGGTTATCATTTGATTGGGAACCCATATCCCTCTGCTATTGACTGGGACCATCAGAATATTACAAAAACAAACCTCGATAACGCCATTTATTTTTGGAATCCCCTTTATGGTGGATACTCAACATATGTTGACGGTGTTGGAAACAATCCTGAAACAACAAATGCCATAATACCACCAATGCAAGGATTTTTTGTAAGAGTTGATGCTATTGGCCACACAGGAAGTTTGGCGCTTAAAAATGAAGCCCGGGTTCATCCGGATAAAATTTTTTATAAAAGGACAGAGGATAAGATATTAAGGTTAAATGTTTCCGGTGCGGAAGGTGGGGATCAAACTGCTGTCAGATTTAAGGCTTTATCGACAGAAGGGTTTGATAGCTATTATGACGCCAGGAAGCTTTGTGGGGGGTTCGGTATACCGCAGCTTTACTCGGTGACCAGCGATGCAGTGGAGATGGCAATTAACACATTGCCTTCAATAGAAGAGAATGGGCTGGTTAATATCGGGTTTGCTGCGGATATCCCGGACTTATATGAAATTACAGTTAGCGGAATTGAAAATTTTGACCAAAACACAGCTATTTATCTTGAGGATATTTTTGAAAACAATACAATTGACCTCAGAGTTGTCTCTAACTATTTTTTCACTTACAGTACTGGTGATGATCCGGACAGGTTTAGGTTGCATTTTTCCAACACAATGAATAATCATGATACTGATGGTACGAGTACAAATATTTATTCAGCAGGTAATAGCATTTATATAAACGGACTGGCACATGAGGAAACTATACGGATAGAAATTTTCAATATAGTAGGACAGAAAATTCTTGAGAAAATAAGTACAGAGAACGGATTTTATAAGATCACAATAAGGGAGGGCAAAGGAATATTTTTTGTCAGGATTACTTCTGGTGGTAAAACGATGGTTAAGAAGGTCTATATTAATTAAAAAATAACGATTATGAACAGAAAGGTTAGGTTATATCAGGTGGTATCATTGTTATTCATTTGCATCATGTTTTTTCTAAAAAGTGTTGATGCACAGCCTCATCCCGGGCAAAATGGTGATAGTACTTATGTGGGAGGTCCCCCTATTAGTGGAAGTGCACCACTGGGAAGCGGACTTCTGATTATGTTGGTGCTTGGAGCTGGATATGGAGCCAAAAAAATCTATACGTCGAAAAAAAATGAAAAAGACAACATGTAAGTAACTGGTAAAGTTACAAAATGACTTCCCTTGTTAATGATAAAGGTACCACTGCATAATTTAATTGAAATTGGTTATTTTATTCTGATAACCATTACTATTCATTTTGCCTGGCGGTTGTGGGAACATCAATATGACTATGCTCCTTTCTCTCATGAGATGAATAGGATGGAAGATCGATTGGTAAGTATCGGGTTTAATCAAAGTGTCTGGGCCCTGGGAAAAATTTCGCCCTATAACTTTTCTATTAAAGACCAGACCATCATATTTGATTCAAAAGGAAGTTTACGGGTATTTTCCGGGTGCTCAGGATTAAAACAATTTGCCCAATTTGCCCTGTTAATGTTACTATATCCCGGGCCACGTAAAAAAAAGGTCTGGTTTATTCCGGCAGGCATTTTATTGATGCATGTCGTAAATCTGATAAGACTAACCGGCCTTTCAATGGTAATAGTAAAATACCCTCCCTTATGGGATTTTTTTCATGATTTTCTTTTTAAAATCCTATTTTATGCAGTAATCTTTGCGATGTGGGTTTTGTGGGTAGAAGTTATTTCAGCTCAAAGAAAGTCTGCCCGATCTCATAGTCTTTTGTAAAGATGGAAACAGCGTATTTCCCTGGTATCAATGGCTCATCCGGGTTAAGATTAACCCAAAATGAACAAACATCAGTAGCAAGGTTATCATAGTCAACCTCTTCTTTGATTGAATACTGAAGTATCTCGCCATTAAACATAAAGGAATATTCGTCCCCTTCTCCTTTGCTTAAAATAAGATTATCGGGGCGGGCGATACGGATAAAAATTTCTTTAATGCCTTTTTGAACAACAGGATTGTCTGCCAATGTATAGCAAACTTTAATTTTATCAACTCTTCTGGCCTTATCTGTTATTCTTTGATTACTTATACTTTTGTACCTGATACCATAAGCAGAAATACCATAGGCTTTCATAACAGCGGCCTCACTAACCTTTTTAGTAAGCTCTTCTTTATCTTTCTGAAGAGTGGAACTTTTATGTTGTTCCTCAGCATAGCTCATTTTAATAGCTATGTTTTCTTCCTGGAGTTCTCTGTTAACTGTATGAAGTGAATCAATCTGATGAACATATCCCCTGGCAATTCCCCTGAGGCGGTTAAGTTTCTTTTTTATCTTATAATATTCCCATTGCGTATTCAGCAATTTCTTTATTTCTGTGGCATTAGCCTGGATTACGCTGTCTTTAACTGCCAAT
Source organism: uncultured Bacteroidales bacterium (assembly GCA_965369825.1). Lineage (GTDB taxonomy): Bacteria > Bacteroidota > Bacteroidia > Bacteroidales > JAGONC01 > JAGLWB01. The sequence continues at coordinate 257 of CBDUSM010000227.1, read as the reverse complement.
GAATCGGCCAGTGCTCCATATTCAACTTTAACGTTGTCGTGTTCAAGCATCAAAGAATCAAGCTCAAGCTGCAGCTCAATTCTCATATTTTCTTTCTCACTTACCAGCTGGTTAACCTCTTTCCTGGTGGAAATAAATTGCCATACCAAACCAATGATGACCAATAACAATATAACGAGAAGGATACCTAATATCTTTGACGTTTTATTTTTATAAAATGGTGCAGTATTTCCCGAAGGATTATTCTCTGTTTCATT
>CBDUSM010000226.1:0-3475 GCA_965369825.1 uncultured Bacteroidales bacterium | reverse complement strand
TGCCATTGTCGAGATCCGGGCCGGTACCGGTGGAGATGAGGCTGGTATCTTTGCGGGTGATCTTTACCGGATGTACGTCAAATATTGTGAAAACCAGAAATGGAAATTAGAGCCAATTGGCGTTACAGAAGGAACTATCGGTGGGTTCAAAGAGATCATCTTTAATGTTATCGGCCAAAATGTTTTCGGGCAGCTTAAATATGAGTCAGGTGTTCATCGTGTTCAGCGTGTGCCTGTCACCGAAACACAGGGCCGTGTTCATACTTCTGCTGCCACGGTAGCCGTTCTACCCGAAGCAGAAGCTTTTGATGTTGAATTAAAACAGGAAGATATCAGGAAAGATACGTATTGCTCTTCCGGCCCTGGAGGTCAGTCGGTTAACACCACTTACTCAGCTGTCAGGCTAACACATGTCCCAACCGGAATAGTGGTAACCTGCCAGGATCAGAAATCTCAGCTTAAAAACCTTGATAAGGCCATGGGGGTGCTTCGGAGCAGGATTTACGAACTGGAATACCTGAAACACCTCGATGATATCTCCTCACGTAGGAAAACTATGGTCTCCACCGGCGACAGGTCAGCAAAGATCAGAACTTATAACTATCCGCAAGGAAGAGTAACAGACCACCGTATCAATCTTACTATGTACAACTTACAAAGTGTTTTGAATGGTGATATTCAGGAACTTATTGACAAACTGCAGATAGCTGAGAATGCAGAACGTTTGAAAGACGCAGTCAGCGGTTAATAAAATAATTTTCAAATGACCTTTTTCCAGATTTTTGAGCAAATACAACGTAAACAATCATTCCTTTGTATTGGACTTGACACGGATCTAAAGAAAATCCCTCCACATTTACTTACTTTTGAAGACCCTGCTTTTGAATTTAACAAACAGATCATCGATGCCACACACGATCTGGCAATAGCCTATAAGCCAAACCTGGCGTTTTATGAAAACCAAGGCGTTACAGGGTGGCAAACGCTGGAAAAAACAGCAAAATACATCAAAGAAAAAGATAAAAACCTCTTTCTGATTGCTGATGCCAAACGAGGTGACATCGGCAATACTTCCGGGCAATATGCAGCAGCCTTTTTTGAGACCCTGCCTTTCGATGCAATAACAGTAGCACCTTACATGGGAGAAGATTCTATTACTCCTTTTCTTTCTTACCCCGGTAAATGGATCATCTTGCTGGCGCTCACATCTAACAAGGGAGCAATGGACTTTCAATTTGCCCAAGATCACACCGGTGCTAAACTTTATGAAAGAGTGCTAAAAAAATCACAGGATTGGGGCAGCAAAGATAACCTGATGTATGTTGTTGGTGCCACCCAGGCAAAAATGCTGCATGATATCCGTAAAATGATCCCTGATCACTTCTTGCTTGTTCCTGGCATTGGGGCACAGGGTGGGAGTCTGGAAGAGGTCGCCAAATATGGGATGAACAGCTATTGTGGCCTGATCGTCAATTCATCCCGTGGGATAATCTACGCATCTAAAGGGAAAGATTTTGCTGAGAAAGCCAGGGAAGAAGCGATGATGCTTCAGGAACAGATGGAAGTTATTTTGAAGAAGTAGCCGGTAGCCGGTAGGCAGTAGCCGGTAGCTGGCAGAGTAACCTTGAACCTTAAACCCCTTCAATCACAGTCGTCCAGCCATACGGATCTGGTTCTTCACCATGTTGAATAGCAGTGAGTTTTTTATAGAGCTTTTCAGAAACTGGCCCTGCTTTCCCTTCTTCGCCAAAGGTATATGTTTTTCCTGTTTCCCGATCGTGGATAACCCCGATAGGTGTAATAACAGCAGCTGTACCACAAGCACCGGCTTCCTCAAATTCTTCCAACTCTTCAATAAGTACCGGTCTCTGTTCCACTTTCATTCCCATGTCTTCAGCTAACTGCCTTAAGCTCATATTAATGATTGAAGGCAAAATGGTTTCAGAATCAGGTGTGACATATGTATTTCCTTTGATACCAAAAAAATTTGCAGGCCCGGCTTCATCAATATATTTATTTTCTTTTGAATCGATAAATAATACTGAAGAATAACCTTCAATAACCGCTCTGTTAGCGGCTATCAGGCTGGCAGCATAATTTCCGCCGACTTTAATATGCCCGGTGCCATGTGGAGCAGTTCTATCATAGTCTCTTACAAGCTGTATTTTAACAGGTTTGAATCCATTCTTATAAAAATAGGGACCGACAGGAGCAACAAAGACCATGAAGAGGTACTCATTGGCTGGTTTCACTCCTACCTGAGGGCCTGACCCAAAAAGTAACGGGCGCAAATATAACGCTGCACCCGTGCCATATGGAGGAATATATTTCTTGTTTAAATGTATCACTTTAAAAATAGCCTCTTTGAATTTTTCGGTTAGGACAGGAGCCATCATAATACCTTCAGCAGAACGTTTCATGCGCTTGGCATTCTCTTCCCAGCGTAATACACGGGCCTTACCATCAATCCCTCTAAAAACTTTCATGCCTTCAAAAGCCTCTTGCCCATAATGGAGCCCGGTAGCTGCCATATGGACGTTAATGTACTCTGAGGAAGAAATCTCTAATTCGCCCCATTCTCCATTCCGAAAATAACAACGCACATTATAATCGGTCTTAAAATAACCAAAAGGTAAACTACTCCAGTCTATATTCATAACATATATAATTTAATGCATTTATTAACCGTTATTTCTTTACAAAAATAGAAAAATTGTTGAAATTATTGATTAAATCCTAAGAGAATTTTTTTTAATTATTTTGACTATTTTTGAGCCATAATTAATAAAATGAACATTCTCCTCTCAGTTGATATAGGTGTTAAAACAGGTTTGGCTCTTTATACATCGGAACCACGGCTAATTTGGTACAGGTCGAAAAATTATGGAAATAAAAACCGCCTAAAGGCAGATATCAGAAATATCCTCACCAATCATCAAAACCTTTCATACATAATCATTGAGGGCGGTGGTGATCTGGCTAAGCTTTGGAAAAATGAAGCAATGAAACGGAACATTGAAGTTATACAGATACATGCAGCGGAATGGAGAAAAGAGGTGTTTCACCAGAATCAAATGAAAAACGGACCAAAAGCTAAACAATCAGCTATTAGTCTTGCAAAGAAGGTTATAATGGAAACAAACGGACCAAAGCCCACCTCAATGGTTCATGATGCTGCCGAAGCAATACTCATCGGGTACTGGGGGATGAAGCAGGCTGGGTGGATATCAGGCGAGAAAATGATGATATCCGAATAACGATCCGCCATTTTGTCAGCCCTCCCCTATTGGCATATGCTTTGATTATTGAAAATCATTAATCGCAAACATCATTCTTTAATTTATTAAATCAAATTACGATGCACAAAGGAAAAATTGATGTAAAAACTGAAAATATATTTCCGATCATAAAAAAATTACTCTATTCTGATCATGAAATATTCTTACGAGTGCTCGTATCAAATGCAGTCGATGCT
>CBDUSM010000225.1:0-3499 GCA_965369825.1 uncultured Bacteroidales bacterium | reverse complement strand
AATGTCTCCCCGGTGCAAGTGCTTTTATTCCGGCTTTGGTAAATTCAGGTTTACCGGTTGATCGTTTTGTATTCGAGGGTTTTCTTCCTCATAAAAAAGGAAGACAAAAAAAACTTAAAGAATTAGCTTCCTCCCCCTATACAATAATTTTCTTCGAATCACCTCATCGACTGCTTAAAACCATTGAACTGTTTATTGAATATTTCGGAGCCGACCGAAAAGCTTCCATCTCGAGAGAATTAACAAAAATCTTTGAGGAAACACAACGGGGAACTCTGGCGGAATTAAAAGAGTATTATAAGGGGGAAAAAATAAAAGGAGAAATCGTAATTATTGTGGAGGGCTCGCAATAACACTCTCCTAAATTTAACACTATTTAACACTATCTCCTTGAATTTCAGACACAAAAAGATCATATTACTGTTAACCCTCCCAGCCTTTTTTGTCCATAACTGAACAAAAGTGTATTGTTGCGAACACTTTTTTATCAGACTCTCTCTGCCACAACAACCCTATCTGTCTGTATATCTGCTTGTTATAAACTCTGGCACATAATGTGCGTCATTAGTTATGTGTAACCCTCAAAAAAAACAGCTATGAAAAATATACTATTAATTATTCTAATCTTGTTTTTCGTTGGCCTGCAAATGAATGTTACCGCAACCAACGACAACGATCCCACCAAAAAACCAATAAACTGTGCCAAATTTAAGCACGATCCCTTATTGGTTAAATTCTGCCTTGATGAAGAAGATTATATTAACGACATTCCGTTTAGCACAGAGAAAATTTACCAAAAATCCTGTTGTGATTACGACTTTACCGGAACTGATTATATCCACTTTACTCTTGATGATGAAGAGTATATAAATGATATTCCATGGGAGAAAAAGGAAATAATCTTCGACTCAGCGATTGATGAAAACATGCCAAAAGAAAAAGAGTATATGATTACATCATTTATTCAGGACGAAGAATACTATATTAATGACATTCCCTGGGAAACAAGACAGGCCTTTTTAAAAAAGATCAAGTATCCCGAAGAGGCCAAAAATTGTAACCTGGAAGGAATAGTAATTGTTAATTTTTCCTATGATGAAAATGGTTTTATCGTTGTGAATGGGATCAACGCCAGTTGTAATCTATTAAAAGATTTTATTGTCGACCAGATTGAAAACATACGGCTTACCAAAGGCATTGTATCGCTTGGAGCAGAATACCTGATTAGGTTTGACTTTAAAATATACTAATTTATTTCTCCTGGTTACTCAATATTCTCCAAGTCCCCACTCCAATGGGGGCTTTTTTTTCATTTTATGAGATGTGACACCCAAGATATCAGCAAAATTTCCTCATTTATCATTCGAATTCCTGACTTACCCGAAATGATAATGAGGAATATTGTATCTTAGTTGACGTTTTTTACTATAAACATCCAGGCACCATGCCCTACACTTACAAATATCCCAGGCCTGCACTTACGGTTGACGCCGTTATTTTTAAGAAAGCACACAATGAGACAATGCTGCTGCTGATACAACGCGACCAACCACCTTTTGAGGGCCAATGGGCGCTGCCTGGTGGTTTTGTGGATATGGATGAAACGTTGGATCATGCAATTCAACGCGAGCTTATGGAAGAGACAGGCCTGGCCAATATTTACCTTGAACAATTTCGTACATTTGGCGACCTAAACAGGGACCCACGAGGAAGAACCGTTTCGGTAGTTTTCTATGGATTTGCCGAAACAGATGCACATGCTGTGGCTGGAGATGATGCCAGAAATGTCGATTGGTTTCCACTCCCTTCATTGCCTCAATTAGCTTTTGATCATAACCTCGTGATCACGACAGCCATTGAATATTTGCATGATAAACTTATATGAATTTGACAGATGATCGTAATTGATAAGACCCTCATTTCGGATGATTTGGCATATGTAAAATTTGTGTGTGATCTTCACAGATGCCATGGAGCATGCTGTATTGAAGGTGATGCCGGAGCTCCTCTGGAAATGGAAGAAATTTCGCTTCTTGAAGATCACATAGCCCATATCAAACCTTTTATGGACCGTAAAGGGGTCGACGTGATAGAAAAAAACGGTGTGATAGATTTTGATGCACAGGGTAATTGGGTCACTCCCTTGGTTAATGATGAAGCCTGTGTGTTTGTGGTAATGAAAGATGGCACAGCAAGATGTGCTATTGAAGAAGCATTTGAAAAAGGGGCCATTCCTTTTCAAAAACCTGTTTCATGCCATTTATATCCCGTAAGGATAACAAAAAATGAAAGTTATGAGGGAATAAATTACCATCGCTGGTATATCTGCGAAAAAGCATTAACAAAAGGGAAAAAGGAAGGTATCTATTTATACCAGTTCCTGAAAGACCCCCTAATTAGAAAATTCGGGAAGCAATGGTATAACAAATTGGTTGAGAGAATTGAAACCCGCGAAAAATAATAATAAGCCAATTATTCCGCAACTCCACTACTGGAAGGGCTTGCTGCTGCCATAGCCTCTAATTCTTTATCCAGATGGAACAGCTCGCCGGCTTGATTTCCAACTAACCTGAACTTGTCCAGTATCCCTTTAAATAAACTTTCTTCTTCAATTTGCTCTTCAATGTACCATTGAAGAAACTGGCTGGTGGTAAAGTCCTTTTCACCGAATGCAATTTCAAAAAGTTTATTAATTGATGCCGTAACAAACTCTTCATGCTTAAAAACCTGTTCAAAAACATCCAAAAGGGACTTAAATTTATACTCCGGGGCGTTAAGATCTTTTAATCGGGCATACCCTCCCTTATCGTTAAGATAATTGATAAATTTGGTCATGTGCTTTCTTTCCTCATCGGAATGCGCAAATAAAAACTTTGCGGCACCCGGAAATCCATTTACTTCACACCACGAAGCCATCGCCATATAAATACGTGAAGATTGCTCTTCAATCTGAATTTGTTTTAAAATTGCTTCTTCAATTTTTTTTCCTACCATAATGTTTTTCTTAGTTGCAAGCCTCAAGCTACAAGCTTCAAGCAATGCAATAAAAATTTATCTATGTATTTCCATTGGATTTTTTATTTACTATTTCAATGCTTCAGCACCACTTACAATCTCCAGAATCTGATTTGTGATAGATGCCTGCCGCGCTTTGTTATACGACACCTTTAATTCTTTAAGAAGTTCAGTAGCATTATCTGTGGCAAGATGCATGGCAGTCATTCGTGCACCCTGCTCTGACGCATAAGAGTCTAACAGTGCTTTGAAAAACTGTAGTTTCAAGGATTTCGGGATCAGTTCATTAACAATCTCTTCTTTCGAAGGCTCAAAAAGATAGTCAGTGGATACCTCTCCAAATTCCAGATCGACATCCGATTTTACCGGCAAATATTGTTCAATCAGGAGGTACTGTACAGCAGCATTTTTAAATTGATTATAGATGATTTCAATATGATCATATCTCCCCTCAGCATATTCCTTCATTATTTTTTCTGCTATG
>CBDUSM010000224.1:0-3510 GCA_965369825.1 uncultured Bacteroidales bacterium | reverse complement strand
AGAAGAAGGGAATATTATAAAAAAATTCGGGATAACCAGGAAACTAATTATCATGCAAAAATGGCTCTTTGTGAAAAAGCTGAAGAGATCATTCGTGACAATAATCATAACATCAAAGATTGGCAGGGTCATACTGATGAAATGAATGGACTGCTTAAGCTCTGGAAGTCAATTGGTCCTGTTCCGAGAAAATATAATACAGCAATATGGGAGAGATTTAAGTCATCGCTCGACACTTTCTTTTCGGATAAAAAGGATTATTATGGAGAGATAAAAGACCAACAAGTTAATAATTATAACTTAAAACTTGAGCTTTGTATTCAGGCTGAGGCGTTGAAAGAAAGTTCAGACTGGAAAATGACCACCCAACAATTGATTAATCTTCAAAAAGAGTGGAAAAATATCGGACCTGTGCCCAGAAAACACTCCAATAGAATTTGGAAAAGATTCAGGGCTGCCTGTGATGAATTTTTTAACAGAAAAGCTGAATATTTTGCTAATATTCACAAACATGAAGCTGAAAATTTAAAATTGAAAAATGAGCTCATCAAACAGGTAAACAATTGGAAGTTTTCAGATGTGAAAAAAGAAAATCTGGATATTATAAAGGGGTTTCAAAGAGACTGGATGGGGATTGGTCATGTGCCGATTAGAGAAAAAGACAATTTGCAAAATGAGTTCAGGTCTGCCATAAATAAACATTATAATAAGCTGAATATTGATGCTGTAGAAATATCTTCGTTAAATTATAAAACAAAACTGGAGTCTGTTAGAAAATCTCCTGATGGATATAGAATTTTAAAAAGAGAAAGAGGGCAGTTTTCAATTAAGCTGAATCAAATGAGAGAGGATATCATGTTATGGGAAAACAATATTGGTTTTCTTGCCGACTCAAAGAATGCCCAGATCCTGAAGATAGAATTTGAAAAGAAAATCAATAATGCTAAGAAAGAACTTATTATCCTTGAAGCAAAATTGAAAATCCTGAATGAACAAAACGTCTAGCGCAAAACAAATGATTATATTTGCCTCCTATGGCAGGTAATACGATTGGAACACTATTCAGACTTACAACTTTTGGTGAATCTCATGGAAAGGTAATTGGAGGAGTTGTTGATGGCTGCCCACCTCGTATTCCATTTGACACCGATTTTATTCAAAGTGAACTTGTGAAAAGAACGCCGGGGAGCTCATCATTTGCTTCTCCAAGAATGGAAAGTGATGAAATTGAAATCCTCTCCGGTGTTTTTGATGGCTATACCACAGGTTCCCCGATTGCCTTTCTTCTCAAAAACAAGGAGCAAAAGCCAGAAGATTATAATCACCTTATTGATGTATACAGGCCATCCCATGCTGACTTTACCTATGATGCGAAATATGGTATTCGTGATCATAGAGGAGGAGGAAGGGCTTCTGCCCGTGAAACAGCTGCCAGAGTGGCTGGTGGTTCCATCGCAAAATTATTTCTGAAGCAAAAAGGAATTAGCGTAACTGCATTCGTATCGAAAATTGGTCCGGTAAGTATCAAAAAGCAATATGCTACTCTGGATATCAAGCAAAAAAATGATAGCCTTGTTTTTTGTCCTGATGAAAAAACTTCAACACAAATGCTTCGTTACATCAATAAGGTTAAGATGGAGGGCGATTCAATTGGTGGGGTTGTCACTTGCATTGTTACCGGGTCTCCCCCAGGTCTTGGAGAGCCCGTATTCGACAAGTTGCAGGCTGACCTTGCAAGGGCAATGTTAAGTATTAATGCTGCCAAAGGTTTTGAATACGGACTTGGTTTTGAAGCTGCTGAAATGAAGGGTTCTGAGCATAATGATGAATTTGAACCGAATCAAACGGCTGATGAAAAAATATGCATACGAACGAAAACAAATCATGCAGGTGGTATCCTTGGCGGTATTTCTACAGGAGAAGATATTTATTTCAACGTTGCATTTAAACCGCCTTCAGGTATTATGCAGGAGCAGCTTATGATTGATAAAAAGGGCAACAAGAAAATTGTTAAACCCAAGGGACGATATGATGTATGCTTTGTTCCCCGGGCTGTTCCTGTTGTAGAAGCAATGACTGCTCTGGTCATTGCCGATCACTACCTTAGGAATGAAACCAATAATTCTATTTCCTGATAAATTTATGTTTTATGAAAAAAGCTGTTATCGTAATTATTATAATTTTTGCATTGTTACTGACTTTAATAGTTGTCGCTCCTTTGATCTTTAAAAATCAGATTAATGATATTGTTAAAACAGAAGCAAATAAATACCTGGATGCAGAACTTGAATTTTCAGGCATTCGCCTGTCGTTTCTTCGAAACTTTCCGAATCTTCAGGTAAGGATCAAAAATATTTCAATAACAGGAGGTGATCAATTTAATCATGATACCTTAATATATGTGCCGGTATTTTCACTTACCGTTGATGTCAAAAGTCTCATTTCAGGTAAAGCGTATGTGGTTAAGAAGGTTTTTGTTAGCCAGCCAAAGTTGTCTCTTTTAATTAAAGAGAGTGGTGAAGAAAATTGGAATATCATCCGGTCCGGTGAAGGTAGTTCCGTGCCAGGTGAAATAAATACGGAAAGAGGAAAGGAAAAAGCTTCTTCGTCGTACAAAGTTGATTTACAGCGATTTGAAATAAAAGACGCTAATATTACATACAAGGACGATCAGGAAAATATGTTGGTGACAATGCAAGGGATGGACAATCTGATCAAGGGTGACTTTAGTGAGGATAGTTCCAACCTGTCGTTAAGAACACTGATAAACAGTGTAACGTTTTATTATGATGAAGTAGCTTATTTGAACAAGGCACATGTTTCCCTTGAAGGTGAAATCGTTGCGGATTTTATGAATCAAAAATACAGGTTTCACGAAAACAAACTTGTAATTAATGAGATCGGATTTGACTTTGACGGGGTAGTTGAATATAAACAGGATCAAATTGATTTTAATCTGGATTTTAAAAGCCTGGAGCGAAATCTGAAAAGTGTATTATCGCTTATACCTGCTGTGTATACCACTGATTATGATCAGCTTAAAGCTGAAGGTGTTTTTAGTGTTACAGGCAAGGTTGAAGGCTCATATACAGACGAAAAATTTCCGTCATTCAAATTGAATGGAAAAGTTGAGAATGGCATGATTGCATACGAGGGGTTACCATATGTGCTTACTGATTTCAATATGAAAGTGTTGATTGTTACTGATAATGGAATCGCTGATAAAACAGTTATCGACATCCCTTATTTGCATGTAGAAATGGATAACCATTTCGCTGATATGTCGATGAATCTGAAGACGCCGGTATCTGATCCTGATTTAAAAGTCGCACTCAAAATCGATATTGATCTTGGTGATTTAGATCGATTATTTCCCATGAGTGAAAATGAATCTTTATCAGGAAAGGTTTCAGCGGATTTTAATTTGGAAGGAAAATTGTCCACACTGGAAAAAGCCGATTATGATAACTTCCGTGCCAATGGTTTTGTGGAATTGTCGGATATATCCTA
>CBDUSM010000223.1:0-3520 GCA_965369825.1 uncultured Bacteroidales bacterium | reverse complement strand
GGCTATTGATACGCTAAGGCAAAAAGGGAAAGAAATCACGGACGAAGAAAAACAGGCTTCCTTGATTGCCATTTTATTGCACGATATGGGCCATTCTCCTTACTCACACACCCTCGAAAACAGGATTGTTTTTGGGATAACCCACGAAGAATTGTCAGTGCTTTTTATGCACCGGCTAAATGAAATATTTGAGGGGAAACTCTCAATGGCAATCAAAATATTTCAGAATGACTATTCTAAAACTTTTCTTCATCAACTGGTTTCCAGTCAGCTGGATATGGACCGGCTTGATTTCCTGAAAAGAGACAGTTTTTATACAGGGGTTTCCGAGGGGGTTATCAGTACCGACCGGATCATTAAAATGCTTGACGTTGTTAATGATGAACTGGCAGTTGAGGCAAAAGGAATCTACTCAATTGAAAATTTTATCATTGCCCGTCGATTAATGTACTGGCAAGTTTACTTGCATAAAACAGTTATTGCCGCTGAACAATTACTCAATAAGATACTTGAAAGAGCCCGGTTTCTTAATCAAACGAGAAGTAACCTGTTTGCTACACCGGTACTTTTGAAATTTCTTCGGATGAGCTATAACAAGCAGGACTTCTATTACAATAAATCAGTGCTTGATTTATTTTCCGAACTGGACGACTATGATATCTTCGCTTCAATCAAAGCGTGGACAAAAGACGAAGATACTATTTTATCAACATTATGTAACAACCTAACACTGCGTCATTTGCCCCGTATTAAAATCCAAACCAAGCCTTTTGACGAAGCTTACATTGAGCAGCTGAGAGAAAAAACTGCCCGATTATACAACATCGATCTTTCTTTAACCGATTATTTTGTGTACTCAGATGTAATCACCAATAAGGCATATAACCCATACAGCGACCGGATCAATATTTTATATAAAAACAACAAAGTTTTGGATATTGCTGAGGCTTCTGATCAACTCAATGTCGCGGTCCTGGCTAAAACAGTGTCCAAATATTATTTATGTTATCCTAAAACACTCTCCTCATAAAAAGTGCATAAAGTACTTGAAGTGCATAAAGTATTTAAAGTTATAAGAATGGGTTATAAAGGAATAGCAATAAAATAAAACTTTTGGCATTTTAAGCATTCCAAACTTTTATGGTGAGGATAGTCGAAGCTCAGGCAGTGAGTTGTTTCAAAAAATTATATCTTTGTGCAGGCTTTAGTATGATTGTGATTATCATTTTTTTTGATTGTGATGGAATTTACTGCTAAACAAATTGCGGAATTATTGGGTGGTAAAGTTGATGGAAACCCTGATGTCCGTGTTCATAGCCTCTCTAAAATTGAAGATGGAGAGCCAGGCACATTATCTTTTCTGGCGAACCCAAAATACACCTCATATATTTATAATACACAAGCTTCAATTGTAATTGTAAACAATGATTTTACTTGCGGACAAGCCCTTCACACAACATTAATCCGGGTGGAAGATGCTTATGGCGCTTTTGCCAAACTCTTAGAGAAATATTACGAGATTAAACAAGTCAAACCAGTAGTTTCAAAAAAAGCATCAATAGCTGATTCTGCTACTATTGGAGAGGATACCTATATTGGCCCCCTTGCCTTTGTTGGAGAAAATTCAACCATTGGAAGCCATGTAAAGATATATCCTCAGGTTTATATTGGCGATAATGTTCATGTAGGGGATAACACTGTTATTTATGCCGGGGTTACCATTTATTGCGATAGCAAAATTGGAAACTCGTGTATTATCCATTCCGGGGTTGTTATTGGTGCTGATGGTTTTGGTTTCGCACCTCATGAAAGCAAACACTACAAAAAAATTATCCAGGTAGGAAATGTTGTTATTGAAGATGACGTTGAAATTGGGGCAAATACTACGATCGATAAGGCCACATTGGGATCGACGATTATTCGTAAAGGGGTCAAACTTGATAACCTGATACAGGTAGCCCATAATGTTGAGATTGGAGAAAACACTGTTATTGCAGCTCAGACGGGTATTTCAGGGACTGTAAAAATAGGAAGCAACTGTCTTATTGGGGGCCAGGTAGGAATCTCAGGGCATTTAACCATTGGAAATGATGTTAGAATTGCTGCTCAATCAGGTATAAGCAAAGATATCAAGGATGGCGAGATCCTTATGGGTTCTCCTTCTTTTGCAATTGGAGAGTATAAAAAAGCCTACGTTCATTTCAGGAATCTTGATAAACATATCAAAAAATTAAATGAGATTGGATCCTATATTAAGAAAAAAAATGATTTTTGAGAATCAGGCATCCTAGCCAGGCCTCATTTCACCACCCATTCTCATTTGTATAAAATCAAATATTTCATTATGTTTGCAGTCAAATTATGACAGAAAAACAAAAAACCATAAAAGAAAACATCTCTGTAGCCGGAGTGGGCCTTCATACCGGAAAAAAAGTAACAATAAACTTCAAACCCGCTCCTGAAGACCATGGAATAAAATTCAAAAGAATTGATCTTCACCATGCTCCGGAAATTGAAGCAAGTATTGATAATGTGGTTGACACCTCACGTGGTACGACTCTGGAAAAGAATGGTGCCCAGGTAATGACTATTGAGCATACCTTGGCTGCTGTTGCCGGTACTGATATTGATAATTTACTTATTGAAATTGACAGCCTTGAACTTCCTATCATGGACGGTAGCTCAAAATTTTATGTAGAGGCATTATTAAAGGCTGGAGTTATTGAACAAGATGCAGAAAGAGAGTATTTTGAATTAAAAACTAATTTATCATACACCGACCCTGACAATAAGGTGGAAATGCTGGCCATACCCTCCGATAATTTTCGCATTTCAGTAATGATTGACTATGATTCTGATATTCTCATCTCCCAACATGCATCACTGGATAATATTAATAATTTCAAAGATGAAATTGCTTGTTCCAGAACATTTGTATTTTTGCATGAACTGGAATATCTTATCCGGAATAATCTGGTTAAAGGTGGTGATCTTAGCAATGCCATTGTATTTGTTGATAAGATCATTTCAAAAGAAAAGCTCGATCGGTTAGCAAAATTCTTTAACAGGCCTAAGGTGAAAGTTCTGAAAGAAGGGATCTTGAATAATATCGAACTTTTTCATCCGAATGAACCTGCGCGCCACAAATTACTTGATGTTATTGGTGACTTATCTCTTATTGGCACACGCATCAAGGGTCAAATAATTGCAAAACGACCGGGCCATTATTCTAACATTGAGTTTGCCAGGTTAATAAAAAGTCATATCAAAAAACAAATGCAAGCAAATAGAGCGCCCTCTATTGATATGAATAATCCACCCGTATATGACATAAACGATATTAAAAGATTTTTACCTCACCGTTTTCCTTTTTTACTTGTTGACAAGATTATGGAAATTAATGACACACAAGTAATTGCAGTGAAAAATGTTACCATGAATGAGCCTTTTTTTGTGGGGCATTTTCCAGATGAACCAATTATGCCCGCTGTTTTACAGGTAGAAGCAATGGCTCAGGCTG
>CBDUSM010000222.1:0-3527 GCA_965369825.1 uncultured Bacteroidales bacterium | reverse complement strand
ATCTGTAATGTGCCTGGTAACGATTGTTACTCTGCTTGCAACGGCAGGGTTTGAAACATTTTTTTGAAATAAATGAATTGACGAATTAAACGTTTTAGCGAGGTAAACGGCCCATTTTACCTTTTGCCTGTCTTCCATAAAGTCTGTGATGGGGAAAACAATATTTTTATAACCATGTGCAAAAGGGCGTTTTTGAACCACAATTACAGGAACCGGTGATTTTAGTACCACCTTCATAGCATAACTTCCAACTAGTTTTTGAAAGCCTGCTTTTCCATGTGTTCCAAGCATTATTATATTTGCACCAACTTCAGAAGTTACTTCCGGGATGATGGAAAAAATACTTCCCTCTTTCACCATCGTGATAACTTCAATAGAAAATTGGCTGGTTATTTTGTCAGATAATTCATTGAGCTTATCATCAATAAAGTTTACATTCAGGTTTTTCTTTTTCAGGTAATTTTTGGTTTCTTTATTAACGACATGAAGGAGGCATATTTTATGCCTTAGAAACCCTGCTATTTCAACCCCTTGATTTATGGCATTGTTACAAACCTCAGAAAAATCTGTAGGTATAAGTATGATATTATTGGTTTTGGAATCCATAGTTCAAACACTAATTATCTATTAACAAATCTTTGATTTCTTTTATATTTTGTTCTTTTTTCTTTTGCCTGAGATTAATGGCTGACCCCGTAAAATAGTTGTGATTCTCAAGAAATTCTATTTGTAGTTTATACCAGCTCTTTAGGTTTGTTTCCTTGACATTCAATTCATTCCATTCATACTGTAAACGATGAGCGATCATAAAAAAATCAACCCTTCCCAGGTAATCAAGATCAGCATCACACAGAATTTTTTCCAGCTCTGTATTAGCATTTTGGGGCAGGCTTGTTGACATGATCATTTTATTAATAACCTGGATATCTTCAGCACTGTAACCGAAATCAGGCAAGTATTTTGATGCGATCCAGGTGGATGCTTCTTCGTGGTCATCATATTGGATCAGCATCCCTGAATCGTGAAAAAGGGCAGCGGTTTTAAGCAAAGTAAAGTCCTTTCCATTAACACGTTCCATTTTGCCAAGATTCTCGACAGATTGCAAAACATCCTGTGTGTGTTCAATATTATGATATTTCAGCGTCTGATCAAGTTCCCTTTCCAGCTTGCCAAGGATGAATTCTTTTGCCTTTACAAAATTCATAAAATGACCTTTTTTTGTGTGCGTAAAGATAGGAATAATTTCAATTTAAACTGGTTTTCTTCGGAAAAGGAGTTGTTTGGTTAATCGGAAGAACATAAAAATAATGACAAGACAAAAGATAATTGATGCACCAGACGGTATGTTGATGTAATAAGAGATAATGATACCTGCAGAAGAACCAACAAACCCAATCAGGACTGACAAGACCATTATTTTTTTGTAACTTTTTGAAAATACATTGGCAGTCGTTTGAGGGATCGTAAGCAAAGAAATAATAAGAATAATGCCCATAACCTTGATACTGAATACTATAGTTAAAGCTATTAGTGACATCAATAAATATTTAATAGTCAGGACAGGAAGGTTCCTTGTTTTGGCATAAGATTCATCGAAAGCAATATAGAGAATGGGTTTAAACAATAAAGCGAAAAAAAGTAAAATAAAAAAATTAATGGCCAGTAATAAAATGATATCCGAAGAAGTTACAGTCAGAATATTTCCAAACAAATAGCTCATAAGGTTTGGGGCATATCCGGGAGTGATGAAAATAAAAATGATTCCAATGGCCATACCAAATGACCAAAGTATCGCTATCATTGAATCCTCTCGTATGTCTCCTTTTCTTGAAAAATATTCAATGCCTAACGCAGACAGGACACTAAAAATTGCAGCGCCCAAAATTGGACTGATTCCTGCAAAGTATCCTATTCCAATACCCCCAAATGATGCATGCGTTATACCACCGCTTATGAAAACAATCCTTTTGGTAACAATATATGTTCCAATAATCCCACATGCCAGACTTGTTAGCAAAGCTGCCAGAAAAGCATTAGTGAAAAATTGATATTGAAACAGGTCATTAAGAAAGGTCATGATTCATTTTTATGTGTTCTTAAAACTGTATGTGGGACATCACCATGAGCAATGATCTGAACAGGGCAGTCATAAGAGAGCAGTTGCTCTTGCGTAATAATATTGGAATCGTGATAATGTAAGGTCTGATTAACACAGGCAATGGATTTAATATATGAAGAAATTGTGCCGATATCGTGCGATACCATAATGATCGCCATTTTTTTATTTAAATCCAGTAAGGTGTTATATAAATCCTGTTCAAATTTATTGTCCACAAACGTGTCAGGTTCATCAAGTACCAGGAGTATGGGCTCCGAAATGATTGATCTCCCAAGCAAAACGCGTTGTAGCTCACCCCCTGATAAATCGCCGATCATCCTATCCTTGATATGTACAATATTCATCTTTTTGAGTAGGTTATACGCTTTGCTTTTATCCTGTGGGGAAGTTCGTTTTAGTAATTGTTTTCCGGAAATGAGACCGGAAAGAAGAACATCCATTACAGAAATGGGAAACTTTTTATCAATCTGAACAGCCTGAGGCAAGTACCCTATGTTCCGATTACCATTCTTTAAGTTATAGTAATACTTAACATGGCCATTAAAAGGTTTTAGTTGCCCTATAATAACGCGTAGTAGTGTTGTTTTCCCCCCGCCGTTTGGGCCAATAATCCCAATGAAATCATTTTTTTTGACGACAAAATTGATGTTTTTAAGCACAATTTTGTTATCATAGCCTGCGTTGATTCCTTCTATTTCTAATATTTTATCCATGGTGTTACGGATTCATGCTGTTTGCTAATGCCTCAGTCATTTCTCTGATCTGCCATTCCCAGTTATAAGCAAGCGGATCTATTCTGATAACATTTCCGTTGATTTCTTTAGCAATAGCTTTGGCATTTTCAATGTCAAACTGTTTCTGTACAAAAATAACACTAATTTTTTCGTTTGTGGCTTGCCTTATCACTTCCTGGATGTAATATGGTGATTGAGATTTACCTTCCTTTTCAATGGCAACCTGTTCAAGTCGATAATCTCTTGCAAAGTATGAAAGAGCCGGGTGATAAATCAAGAATTTCCGGGAGTGAATATGTTGAAATCTTTTTTCAATGAACTGATCAAGTGTATCAATTTCTGCAATAAAATTATGATAATTTGCCTTGAATTCTTCTTCCCTGTCAGGATCAGCTTCAATTAAGGCTTCCAGGAAGTTATATGCCATTTGCCCGGCATTTTTAACTGACATCCAGGTATGTGGGTCAATGCCTCTCAAGTCATGATTGTTTTCTCCATGATGTTCATGATCGTATATCAGATCGATATTTTTTGAAACATTCTTAATTTTTAGTTGTGGATTAGCCGTAGCAATATTTTCCGTCCATGCCTGTTCGAAGCCAAGATAACCTATCTGCAGGTACATGTTGGAACGATGTAGCTGCATGATCATGCCTGGCGAAGGGTCGTATGTG
>CBDUSM010000221.1:0-3537 GCA_965369825.1 uncultured Bacteroidales bacterium | reverse complement strand
CCATGCTTGCTATCGGAAATGGTGCGCAACAGGAAATCCTGGAACAAATAAAACTCGTTGGTTTAAATAATATCGTAATAACCCCAAAGGCTCAAATCGAGAATAATACAGACAATGATGATGAATCACCTGGTAAAGTGAGAGGAAAATTTTCACCAGGCCTGACATTAGCTGATGCACAAAGTATAAAAAAAATAATCCCAACTGTTAATACTGTCAGCCCGGAAGTAATTTATGATACCTATATCCTTAAAGATGGATTTCGTAAACCAGCCAAACTATCAGGTATTACACCCGATTTCTTCAAAATATACAATCTGACGATTCAGGGAGGAAATATGTTCAGCGAACAACAACTCATTGAAGGTAAGGCCGTTTGCATTATTGGCCCCACAATCAAATCAAAATTTTTCCAACAGGAAAATCCAATTGGGAAATATATCAAATGTGGAAATATCTGGCTGAAAGTTATCGGTATCCTTGAAAACCGCAGAGTTAGTGAAGGGATTACAGAAAACCTGGGCATAAGTAATTACAACAATAATATATATGCCCCGATTCAAACGGTATTGTTGCGGTTTAAAGACCGGTCAGTCGTTACCGGAAATTCTTTACAAGGTGTATCAGTCATGGTATCAGGAAATACTATGGTTTCCATTAGCGGAGGAGAAAGTGAGAAGGCAAAAGGCAATCAGTTAGACAAGATTGTCGTTCAGGTAAATGAAAGTTCACAACTGAATCCAACTAAAAAAATTATTGTTCAAATGTTGACAAGACGACACTCGGAAGTGATAGATTTTGAGATAAAAATACCTGAACTCCTATTGAAACAAGAGCAAAAAACAAAAGATATTTTTAATATTGTTCTCGGAGCTATCGCCAGTATATCCTTAATTGTTGGGGGTATAGGTATCATGAATATTATGCTCGCTTCAGTCATGGAAAGAATTAAAGAGATTGGTATCCGTATGGCTACCGGAGCAACTAAAAAAGATATAGTTCTTCAGTTTCTTGCTGAGGCCATATTGATTAGTATTACCGGCGGATTAATTGGTATTATTTTGGGCATTGCATTTGCGAAAGTTATTATGAAAATTACTGATATACTTACCATAGTTTCCCCGGGATCCATTATTATTTCGTTTGGTGTTTCCGTAGCTGTGGGTATTTTGTTTGGCTATATGCCAGCAAAAAAAGCTGCCGAGCAAGACCCCGTAGTTTCATTAAGGCATGAATAATTAAGGAATAAAATCTCATGATAATTCTTCTTAAAAAAAATTCTTCTATTATTGCTTTCCTGATTATCATTTGCATTGCTAATTCAGGAATTGCACAAATTGAGCCTATCCATTTATCATTTAATGATGTTTTAGAGATTGCTCATGAACAATCCCCGGATGCGCTAATGGCTAAACATCGCTACAGAAGCAGTTATTGGCAATATCGTACTCATCAGGCAGGCTACAAACCTTCATTAATCCTTGATGGAACCCTCCCTAATTATAGCCGTTCCATTGATGTTATCACCCAACCCGATGGATCAGAATTATTTATTAAACGACAAGTCGCACGATCATCACTCAATCTTTCTTTATCCCAAAATATTCCGTTCACTGGTGGTGAAGTGTTTCTTAACTCAAGTGCCCAACGTATTGATAACTTTGGTGATTCCTCATACTGGTCCTATTTAACTACTCCCCTGACCATAGGTATCCGCCAGCCTATTTTTGAGTACAATCGTTTCCGGTGGGAGACTAAAATAGAACCCATTAAGTATGAAGAGGCAAAGCGAAAATATGTTGAAGATATTGAACAAGTATCTATTAAAGCTACAAATACCTTCTTCGATCTTTTGCTTGCACAAATAAACCTTAAAATCCAGCAGGTTAACCAGGCCAATAATGATACCTTGTATCAAATAGCTCTTGGGAGATATAATATCGGCACCATCGCAGAAAACGAATTGCTGCAAATGGAATTAAATTTCCTTAATTCTAATTCCAGCCTCGAACAGGCTAAACTCAATGTGGAAATAAATATATTTAACCTCAAGTCGTTCCTGAGAATTAAAGATGATGTTGCAATCGTGCTTATACCTCCTGAAAAAGTCCCCAATTTTACTATCAACCTTCAGGATGCGCTATGGGAAGCCAGGAATAATCGGTCAGAGACACTTGCTTTTGATCGCAGGTTGCTGCAAGCAGAAAGTGAAGTAAACAAAGCAAAAATGCAAAATAGGTTTTCTGCTGATCTTGTGGCTATCTATGGATTAACTCAAACAGGAACATCAATGCATGAAGCATATAAGGACCCACTGGATGAACAACAACTATTTCTTGGGATACAGGTTCCAATCCTGGACTGGGGGTTAGCAAAAGGGAAAATTAAAATGGCCGAATCAAATGAAGAATTAATTAAAACCTCTGTTGAACAAGAACAAATTGATTTTAATCAGGAGATATTTATTAAGGTCATGCAATTCAATATGCAACCTGATCAGGTTGCAATAGCATATAAAAGCGATCAGGTTGCACAAAAAAGATATGATGTAACTAAACAACGATTTTTTATCGGTACTATTGATATCATTGAACTTAATCTTGCGCAAACGGATAAAGATAATAACCGTAAAGCTTATATCTCGGCTCTCCATAACTTCTGGAGATATTACTTCGAAATCAGACAGCTTACACTATTCGACTTTCTCAACAATCAGCGAATATTCCTTAACCTCGATAACATCAGGTAATCCTTTACTTTTTCCTAATCCCCTTCATGTTAAATTGATTTTATGTATCTTTGCAAAAATTTTCCAAAATCAAATTATTAACTAAAATCTTATAGTAAATGGCAGTATTAGTAGGAAAAAAGGCCCCTTTATTTGAGGCTGATGCCGTGATAAACGGTGGAGAGTTTGTTGAAAAATTCTCACTTGAACAATTTATTGGGAAAAAATATGTGGTGTTTTTCTTTTATCCACTCGATTTCACGTTTGTTTGCCCTACAGAAATCCTGGCTTTCCAGGAAAAACTTGAAGAATTTAACAAAAGAAATGTTGCTGTAGTCGGTTGTTCTATCGACTCAATATATTCTCACTGGGCATGGCTAAATACCGAAAAAGACGCTGGCGGAATAAAAGGGGTAACATACCCAATTGTTTCGGATCTATCTAAAACTATCGCTCAAAATTTTGATGTGCTGGCAGGCGAATATGAATACAATGTTGAAGATGATGAAATTGAATTTGAAGGCGATGCAGTTGCTTACAGAGGCCTTTTCCTCATCGATAAACAAGGTGTGGTTTGCCACCAGGTTGTAAATGACCTTCCCCTTGGAAGAAGTATCATTGAAACATTAAGAATGGTTGACGCTCTCCAGTTTTCTGAAGAACACGGTGAGGTTTGCCCTGCCGACTGGAAAGAAGGCGCCGACGCTATGCAACCAACACATGAAGGGGTTGCTGATTACCTAAGCAAACATTAAAGAATACAATAACCACTGAAAAAGGCTGCATGAAAATTCATGCATCCTTTTTTT
>CBDUSM010000220.1:0-3540 GCA_965369825.1 uncultured Bacteroidales bacterium | reverse complement strand
AAAGGGCCATTTTTAATTACTTCAACGGTAGGTAACTCCTTATTCTTCCAAATCAGCGCCACGTATGTCGATCCATGGCCGGTTCTCGGCATTAATTTTTTTATACAAATATACGCAATCAGCTTTCATCTCCTTCTAAACGTTACAATAAATTACAAAGTCACTACAAATTTCAATAAAATGCATAAATTTGTTAACTCAAATGAATTATTTTATTGACATGTTTTTTTAATAAAACCAGAAAGAAGAATGATCGATTTATCAACATCTTACCTTGGCCTTAAGTTGAAGAACCCTATTATAGCCGCTAGCTCAGGCTTAACCAGCTCAGTGGAAAATATTGTTGAACTTGAGAAGAATGGCGTGGCAGCAATTGTTCTCAAGTCTCTTTTTGAAGAACAAATCAGGCAGGAGGCGAGTAGCACGTATAATCAAAGTTCTCATGAGATGCCTTATGCATATGCAGAAGCCCATGATTATATCAGTAATTATTCAAAAGAACATGCTCTATCCGGGTATTTAACATTAATTAAAGAGAGTAAAAAGGCTGTTAGTATACCGGTTATTGCCAGCATTAATTGTACATCATCACACGAATGGACCTCCTTCGCTTCAAAGATCCAACATGCCGGTGCCGATGCCCTTGAGTTGAATATTTTTATTCTTCCTTCCGACGCATCACGAAGCGGTGAAGAGAATCAAAATGTTTACCTCGATATTATTCAACAAGTCCAGAAACATATTTCTATTCCATTGTCCGTTAAGATCAGCTATTATTTTTCAGGGCTATCCCGATTTGCACTTAAATTGTCATGGACCGGCATATCAGGTATGGTGCTTTTTAACCGGTTCTTTTCACCCGATATAGATATTGATAACTTTAAAGTTACCGCCACCAACGTGTTCAGTACCCCTGATGAATTGCCGATTTCGCTGAGATGGATAGCCATGCTTTCTGATAAAGTACACTGTGACTTGGCTGCATCAACGGGCATCCATGACGGGACAGCCGTAATTAAACAATTGCTTGCCGGTGCCAGGGCGGTTCAATGCGCTTCTACCCTGTATAAGAATGGGTTTGGACGAATTGGTGAAATGCTTGTTGATATTGAGTCGTGGATGGTTAAGCATGAATTTAGTAAACTTGACGATTTCATGGGTAAGATGAGTTTCAAGGAAGCAGAGAACCCTGCAGCCTACGAAAGAGTGCAGTTTATGAAACATTTTGCAGGAATAGAATAAGGTTGTTCCGCTCCTCCATTATGCCCCTGCCTAAAATCTATATCGCACTTCCTGTTTTAGATGAATATGAATTCATCAGGAACTTTATTCAGTGCCTGAGCGATCAAACATACACTGATTTCAAATTGTTTGTTTGTGTTAACCAGCCCGACGACTGGTGGAATGACCCCCATAAAACAGATATCTGCCTTAGTAATCAGAAAACCGTAAAATACCTTACCGGAATAACTGCATTTGATATTGAAATTATTGATCGTTCCTCAAAAGGGAATGGCTGGATTGGTAAGCAATATGGAGTTGGCTGGGCCAGGAAAACTGTTATGGATGCGATTAATAACGAGGCATACAAAAATGATATTATCGTTAGCTTAGATGCCGATACTGAGTTCAACCCGGACTACCTGAAAAGTATTGCTGAGACATTTATGCATAACACTGATTCAACAGCACTGGCAATACCTTATTATCATAAGTTAACAAATGATGACTATGCTAACAGGGCTATACTCAGGTATGAAATTTATATGCGGTATTATGCGATTAATATGTTGCGTATTGGAAATCCATACGCTTTTACAGCTATCGGATCAGCGATGGCTATTCCTGTGAAAGCCTATAGAGCTGTTGGAGGTATAACACCCCATTATAGCGGTGAAGATTTTTACTTCTTACAGAAATTGAATAAATATGGCAGAATTTTAAACTGGAACAATGAATGGGTTTATCCGGCAGCACGTTTTTCCGATAGGGTGTTTTTTGGAACAGGGCCGGCCATGATAAAAGGGAAGAATGGTGACTGGTCAAGCTATCCAATCTATGACCACCACTTATTTGATAAGGTTAAACAAACGTATGATCTTTTTCAGGAGCTTTATTTGACTGATGTTGAGCTCCCTATGGGGCCGTTTTTATACAAAACTTTCCGTTCGAAAGATATCTGGGACCCTTTGAGGAGAAACTATAAAACGAATGAACAATTTGTAAAAGCCTGCCAAAATAAGGTTGATGGCTTAAGAATATTACAGTTTTTGAAATCTGAACAAAAAAAAGTTAAGCAAACAAATGAAAAAAATTTATTGGCCTGGTTGTTCAGGTTTTATGATAAAAAAGAGTTAAATAAATTGGCCATTGATTTTTATGATATTAATTTTGAGAAATCATCTATTGATGACTTAAATAAGCTTCGGGATTTTTTAATGAAGATTGAAAACGAGTACAGAAAAGAAAACCCTAACAGCTAATAGCCAACAGCTAATTATTATATAGTGATTACAATCCTTGGCCCAACAGCAACCGGTAAGACAGCTTTTGCTGCCCTTATAGCCCATCGTTTGGGTGGTGAGATCATCAGTGCTGACTCCCGGCAGGTATATAAAGGGATGAATATTGGTACAGGGAAAGATTATGATGATTATATTATTAAGGGTGAAAAAATACCCTGTCATCTTATCGATATTGTTGATCCCGGATATGAATATAATATTTTTGAATATCAGGCCGGTTTTTTGAAAGCGTATCATGCTATTGTTTCGAGGAATAAGCTGCCTGTTCTTTGTGGTGGAACCGGACTATATATCGAATCGGTTCTTAAAGGGTATAAAATGGTAAAGGTTCCTGTGGATAAAGAAAAGAGAACGTTTCTGGAAACAAAAAACGATACTGAACTCACTGAATACCTGGCTTCTTTCCGTTTTTTACATAATATTACCGATACTTCCGACAGGGAAAGGCTTGTCAGGGCTATCGAAATACAGGAGTATTACCATAATCACCCTGAGTTGATAACATCCTTTCCAACGATTAAAAATGATCTTTTTGGCATCTATTTTGATCGTCAAATCATTCGAAGAAGAATAACAACAAGGTTAAAGCAAAGATTGAATGAGGGCATGATAGATGAAGTTAGTTCGCTTATAGATAATGGTGTTACGCCTGAGAAGCTAAAATTTTACGGGTTGGAGTATAAGTTTATTACACAATATCTCCTTGGTGAACTAGGGTATGATGGAATGTTTGAGAAACTGAATATCGCCATACATCAGTTCGCAAAAAGGCAAATGACCTGGTTCAGGAAGATGGAACGCTCAGGGTTTAAGATTCATTGGATTGATGGGGAATTGACCGATGAGGAAAAGTTGGAGATAGTATTGAAATATGTGGAAATACAATAGAAATCAATAGTAATATAAATAAAAGCTAATAATGCGAATCAAGAGTTGAACCCCTATCAGGGTTCTCGTTGCTATTACTTGATTATCCACGGGTTACACCCGTAGTTATTCATGTTATATCCGCCTC
>CBDUSM010000219.1:0-3540 GCA_965369825.1 uncultured Bacteroidales bacterium | reverse complement strand
ATGAGCTGGCCGGGAAAGAACAGATTGGCTGGGATGGCTCAGGCATTTCCGGTCAGAAAGTTGAGAGTGGAATATACCTTTATCGTATTACTGCCGGGAGATACCTTTCCGGGCTAAATAAAATTGTGTATATTAACCAGCAGATTAAATAAGTGGAGTAAACAGTTTCCGGTTATAACCAATACAAAAAGACTCAACAACTATCAAAAAGAGTAACAAATTGACAGTTGTCTTGATAAGTGTCAAATAAAATTGGGAAAGACAATCGTTAATCGCGCATATCATAAATCAGAAATCCCAAAAGTATCCTTAGCTCTTATTCCTTTCTCCGTCTGCTGTAGATTACAGCATTCCTGGTAAATATCGTGCTCAAAGAAAAGAATGTAATCATTTTGCAAAGCTTCTTCCAAAAAATCCTGCTTTTCCTGAAGCGTAATCAGTGGATGCATATCATACGCCATAATCCATGAGAGAGATACGTGAGCCACTGCCGGCATCAAATCAGCCATGAAAACTACTGTCTTCCCTTTGTAGTTTATGAAGGGGATTACCTGCCCATCAGTATGACCATGGAAAAACTTTATTGAAACATTGGGAAACAACAGCCCTTCATTTTCAATAAAGTTGAGCTTCCCGCTTTTCTGTATGGGCAGAATATTTTCTTTAAGAAAAGAGGCTTTGTCCCTTCTGTTTGGATCAACAGCCAGATCCCATTGTGTTTTACCGATCCAATAGTCTGCATTTTTAAATGCAGGAATTAGCCTGGAACGGTCTTCGGTATGTTTTATGCTTCCTCCACAATGGTCGAAATGAAGGTGGGTAAGTACCATATCTGTGATGTCGTCGGTAGTGAAACCATATTTCGCCAGAGACTTCTCAAGAGTATCATCTCCATTCAGGTAATAATGTCTGGTGAATTTTTCATCTTGTTTATCACCCATGCCATTGTCAATGAGGATTTTTCTATCACCATCAACGATCAGCAGGCAACGCATCGACCAGTTGCAAAGGTTGCTGTCATCGGCTGGATATACCTTCGACCACATTACTTTTGGCACCACACCAAACATGGCACCACCATCAATTTTCAGGTTTCCGGTTTCTATTGAATACAATTTCATAACTTCTTTGGTTTCATTGCGCGAGGCAATTCGTATATCGGATATCGTTATTCGGATATCGGATATCATTATTAATAGTTCACCTCTTTTATCTCAAAGTAAGATTGCGGATGAAGGCAGGCCGGGCATATTTTAGGTGCTTTTTCGCCTTCGTGCAAATATCCACAGTTCCGGCATTTCCACACTATCTTTCCTTCACGCTCAAATACTTTGCCTTCTTCCAGATTCTGGTACAATTTTGTGTATCTCTCTTCATGTGCTTTCTCAACTTTCGCTATCATTTTAAAAGCTACGGCGATTTGTTTAAAACCTTCTTCTTCGGCAATTTTGGCAAAGTCGGGATAGAGTTCCGTCCATTCCTCGTTTTCTCCTTCCGCAGCGGCTTTCAGATTTTCCATTGTTGTACCAATTATTCCTGCAGGATAAGTAGCGGTTATTTCAACAGGACCTCCTTCTAAAAATTTAAAAAATCGTTTAGCATGTTCCTTTTCATTTAAGGCGGTTTCCGCAAAAATGGCTGAAATTTGTTCAAGCCCTTCTTTTTTGGCCTGTTTAGCAAAATAATCATACCTCATTCTGGCCTGCGATTCACCGGCAAAAGCCTTTAACAAGTTTTGTTCTGTTTTTGTTCCTTTTAATGATTTCATTTTTTGTCTCCTTTCAATAGCCCATGACTTAAGTCATGGGTTTAATATGTTTTTACAATTTGTTCTCCTTTAATTACCCGTAACCCATTCTCAGCCAGGGCCCTCATCTCATCCTCTCCGGGGTACACATGAACGGGCCCTATCTTGTACACCCGCTCAATAATACAATTCACAAACCATGTACTATGCGCAATGCCACCGGTTATCAGAATCCCATCCACCTCACCTTTCAGCACTGTTGACATGGCCCCGATCATTTTGGCCACCTGATAGGCCATGGCTTCCATAACCTGCTTTGCATAGCCATCGCCCTCATCTGCTTTTTTTTCAATTTCATAGGCATTGTTCGTACCAAGGTAAGCAACGAGGCCTCCTTCTCCTGCCAGCATTTTTTTAATCTCCATTTTCAAATATTTTCCGCTATAGCTAAGGTTAACCAAATCACCGCAAGGCAGTGTTCCGCTTCTTTCCGGAGAAAAAGGGCCTTCGCCATCAAGGCCCTGGTTTACGTCAATAACTCGTCCGTCTTTGTGAACGCCAATTGTTATACCACCACCAAGATGAACCACGATCAGGTTCATTTCTTCATATTTTTTCATGACTGACCGGGCATGATTTTGGGCCACTGCTTTTTGGTTCAAGGCATGAAAGACAGACTTCCGTTCAAAAAGAGGATGGCCGGAAAAGCGGGCGATATCATCCAGCTCGTCAACTACAACCGGATTAGCTATATATGCTTTGGCATTGGGTAATGATTTAGCCAGGTCGTAGGCAATCAGCCCTCCCAGGTTGCTGGCATGTTCTCCAATAGGGCTATTCATCAAGTCGTGGCACATGGCTTCATTAACTTCATAAACACCGGAGCTGATCGGTTTTAACAGACCTCCGCGGCCAATAACAACTTCAACAGATTGAAGGTTAATGTCAGCTTCATTAAGTTGTTCAAGGATGATCTTTATCCTGTATTGATACTGGTCGGAAATTTTCGAAAAAAGGGCAAGTTCTTCCCTGCTATGCCTGATTGTCTTTGCATAGATAGCATCGTTGTCCTCAAAAACAGCAATTTTTGTGGATGTTGACCCGGGGTTTATTGCCAGTATTCGAACCATTTCTATAGTGATGGAATTTGCGGATAAAATTAGGAAAAAAATTTGGCAATTTTATTCCATCGCTGCAGCAAGAGCTATTGACAAAAATTTACTTCTTTCCGTATCGGCCCTGGAGGTAAGAACAATAGGCACCGTGGCACCCATAATTACTGCTGCAGAGGTTGCCCCGCCAATAAAATTCAACGCTTTATAGAGGAAATTTGCGCCATTAATATCAGGTGCAACAACAATATCCACATCCCCGGCCACTTCACTCTGTATATGTTTTATTTCGGCTGCCTTTTTTGAAACTGCATTATCAAGCGCCAAAGGGCCATCCACAATACACCCTTTTATCTGATTACGTTTGTTCATCATAGAGAGCGTAGCGGCATGCATGGTAGCTTCCATCCTTGGATTGATCGTTTCAACCGAGCCAACAACCGCAACTTTAGGACGTTCAAAGCCAATTTTATGAAATAGTTCAACAGCATTTTTTATCAATGCAATCTTATCTTCAAATGTTGGGGAAACATTCATCGCAGCGTCTGTTACACCAAGTAGTTTATGATAATAGGGTGACTCAAATATGGCCACATGGCTTAAAATACTGCCTTTTCTCAAGCCATGTTCTCTGTTTAAAACAGCATGTAGGAGATGTTGAGAACTCACCAGCCCTTTCAT
>CBDUSM010000218.1:0-3548 GCA_965369825.1 uncultured Bacteroidales bacterium | reverse complement strand
AATATGATAACGTTAAAACCTCCCATCTATTCGGCTTTTGATGTCCATGCCGATGTTAATCTTGGTTATAGTAGTAATCCTGCTGGTTGGAGGCAACATCTTGCTGTTTACGGAGGCAACCAGCGAATTAATTTTCGTATCTCCGGAAATAATATTAATCAGGGCAATTATCAGGCAGGAAACGGGGAAACTATGAAATCGGAAGCCCGGAAGTATAATGTTAAAGGGCAATTGGGATTCAATGTTACCAATGAGCACCGGTTTCTGATTTCTGCTAATCGTTCTTTTGGAAGAGATATTTTATTTCCGGCACTACCAATGGATGAACGTACAGATGATACGTATCTTTATTCGATGGACTATTCAGGCAGAAACATATCAAATTTTTTCGAATTCCTAAAAATTAAATTATACAGGTCTGATGTTACACATATGATGGATAACAAAAATCGTTCTTTTTCTGATACTGTGGTGGCTGTATCCACTATTAAAGCTGTTAACAGCGGAGGCAGGGCAGAAGCCGGATTGAAGATCGGAAGGTCAGAACTTTTTGTTGGATTTGATTATGAGCATGTCATAAAAGACGGAGCCAGGGTAAAAAGTGCCATTTCGCAGCCAACCCTTCCTGTGTTCACCGAGCAAATATGGAGTAATGCTTTAATCACAAATTTGGGAAGTTTTGTTGAGTACAACGCATCTGTTTTGTGGGTCGATTTTATCGCAGCTTTCCGCGTAGATCTGAACAATGCTAATTCAGATGACCGTTTTATCGAAAAGATGGGGAAGTTTATTTTCTATAACGATGATAATAAATCACAGTATACCAATTTTAGTTTCAGTGTTGGGTTGGATGGAGAGTTAGATGAGGAGTTTTCCTTAGGTTTGATGGTGGGGAGAGGTGTTCGAAGCCCGGATATGATCGAACGGTTTATCATGTTATTACCGGTAGGTTATGATAAGTATGATTACCTCGGTAATCCGGCTCTTCTGCCTGAGAAAAATCTTGAAGTGGATCTGACATTACGGATGAAAGAGCACACTTTTGGGAGCCTGGAGTTGAATGGCTTTTATTCAATTGTGACTGATTATATTACCGGTAAAATAATTCCACCTGCTCAACAAAAACCTCTTTCTAAAGATGTTATTGGAGTGAAACAATTCTATAATGCGGATAAAGCCTGGTTCAGGGGGCTCGAATTATCATATCTTTCACCTAAAGATTTTAACCCAAAAGTCAACCTCACTGCTGCGTATACAAAGGGAACGATAAATAGCATTACGCGGCATATTTTTAATGAAAACAACGAAGTTATTGGTACAGAGGTTATTACTAATGATGCCCTGTCGGAGATCCCCCCATTTGAGGCACGGTTATTGGTGTTTTATAAGTTGCTGAATTCAAAATTAATGCCTGGTGCTTCACTTCGTATGGTTGCTGCTCAGAACTATGTATCTGAAGCCTTTTACGAGCCGGTAACACTTGGGTTTTTTGTTGCAGGGCTGACATTGTCTTATGAACACAATGAAATGCTAAAGGTTACCGGAGGTGTTGCAAATATTTTTAACTCACTTTATTATGAACACCTCAACAGGAGAATCATTGGCAGTCATGCTGATTTTTTTGAACCGGGCCGCAACTTTTTTGTAAATATTATTATTTCATTATGATTGAAAATAATAAAGCTATGATAAAAAAGTTACTCATATTGATCACTTTCATTTCCGGTTTTGTGGGTTGTGAATTGAAAGATAATGATGTTAAAGTGACTTATTTTGTCACGGACTCCGATTCAGGCTTTGAGGTTTATTACCGAAATAGTGAACAGGAATTGGTTTACGAAAAAGTAATTACCCAAAGTGAAGAAGATGAATGGAAATATACATTTGTTGGAGAAAGGGGTGATATTGTTTTTATGTCTGTCATTTACTATGATGTAAATTCAAAAGTCAGGACTATGATCAAATTGGATGAAAAGATTTATAAAGAGGGGATCAGCCGGTACGATACAGCGAGTTTTTTAGTAGTTTCAGGTACGATACCGTATTGAACAAGCATTAATGAAAGTTATGATGTATAAAAGTCAGTTTATTAATGTTATGAGTTTATTGATTGCTCTAATGGTGATCATGGTTTCTTGTTCGAAAGAGCCTGAACCGGAACCAGAACCGCCTGATACCGGAAAGATAACATTAAGTTTTAAGCATTACATGGATGGTGAGACGCTGCAGGTTGATACTATGAAATATGTCAATACTGCAGGAAATCTTTTTTTGGTGACCGAGGTTCAGTATTTCATTTCCGATGTAACACTGCATCGTTCGGGTGGGATGGAATTTATAATTGACGATTGGAAGGATATGCATTATGTTGATAATGATATCCCATCAACCATGACCTGGGAAGTTTTTGATGATATCCCAACAGGACAATATGATTTTATTTCGTTTACATTTGGGATCAGTGAAGAGAAAAACCACTCACTTATGTTTGTGAATCCGCCTGAAAGAGACATGTTCTGGCCGCAGGTATTGGGTGGAGGATATCATTATTTGAAATTGAATGGTAAATGGAAGAATGATACAATAACTAATAACCGGCCGTTTGAGTTTCATCTGGGTATTGGCCAGATCTACAAGGGCGATAGCGTTTATGTTCCCGATATCATTATTTTTATTCATAACGCCTTTGAGGTGGTTTTGCCAACATCTTCATTCACGATAGCAAAAGATGTGAAGAAAGATATTTTTATTGTAATGAATATTGAAAACTGGTTTCAGAACCCTTTTGTTTATGATATGGCAGTGAATCCTGAGAATACAATGCAATATCAGGCAGCAATGCACATAGGATGTATGAACGGGAAGGAAGATGCTTTTGAAGTGGCAGAAATTCGAGAAACGAAATGAAAGTAAAGTGTTTCATATTATGTTGGATCGTCACAATAGTACTTGTGGTTTTTTCTTGTAAAAAGGATCCAATTCCTGAGCCACCGCCGTATCAGCCAACACCCTATCAAATTGAGATCCCGAAATATTTTCCTACCCAATTAAATATTCCGGCTGATAACCCCATGACGGTAGAAGGTATTGAACTGGGCCGGTACCTTTTTTACGATGGTCGTCTTGGCGGTAGAACACACCCCGACTCTCTGATGAGTTGCGCCACTTGTCATTTACAATCCAACTCTTTTGAATGTGGGGTTAACCACCCGGAATACATTGGAGGCTTCCCTCATGGTATAACAGGGAAACCAACTCCTCATGTGATGTTGCCGCTCATTAATCTGGTATGGAATCAATCAGGATACTTATGGAATGGATTTATCAGCAATGATAACCCTTTGCCGCAATTCAAAAACATTGAGTCATTAGTGTGGATGGGTATTGTGGTAGAGCATGAAATGAACAGCGATACTACCCGTGTAAAGGAACTCTTTCAGGCCATCCCGGGCTATCCCGAATTATTTAATAAGGCTTTTGGCTCGGAGGAAGTGACCATTGATCGAATTAGCAAAGCTATTGCTCAGTTTATCAGGACGTTGACTTCT
>CBDUSM010000217.1:0-3555 GCA_965369825.1 uncultured Bacteroidales bacterium | reverse complement strand
TAATAATAATCTTGTACTGGGCTCAGCCGTAAAAAAAGGCGATGTTCTTTTTGAAATTCAGGGGGGGATTCTTACTGACGAAAATTATGACCTGAAGTTTCATGAAATAAATCTTGAATATGAAAAAAATAAAATGAACTATGAGCGTGCTTCTGAGTTAATTAAAGACCGGATAATATCCGAAGAGAAATTTCTCGAAATTAAAACCAATTTCAAAAATGCCGAATCCCGGTATCTTGTTTATTTAGAAAACCGGAATCAGAATGGGCAGAAGGTTATATCAAAAACAACCGGATACATTCATGAAATTTATGCATCTGAAGGAGAATACATTAATGCGGGTGAAAAATTAGCAACTGTTATTACACGCAACAAACTTATTCTACAGGCAGACGTCCCACAAAACCATTTCAACAAGTTAAGTACTTTTACATCCGCATCTTTTACCACTTCATATAGCAACAAAGTTTACCTGAGTGAAGCCCTGAATGGAAGGTTGCTGGCTTATGGTCGCAGTACAGATGAGTCTTCGTTTTTCACACCGGTTTCCTTTGAGATCGACTACCATACTGATCTCTTACCAGGTTCTTTTGTGGAAATAAATTTATTAGGAAAACCTTTTAGTGGTGCCATTGTTGTACCGAAAACCGCTCTTATGGAAGAACAGGGTAAAATATACGTTTTCCTTCAACATGAAGATGGGGATTACGAGAGAAGATATGTTGAATCAGGAGCTGATGATGGAAAATTTGTTCAGATACTGGCAGGTCTTGAAGAGAACCAGATGGTTGTTGTAACGGGTGCCTACCATGTAAAATTGGCTTCCATATCCACCGGCCTTCCGGATACACATTCACATTAAAGAAAGAAAGAGATGTTAGACAGAATTATTAAATACTCTTTAAGCAGCCGGCTGGTAATTGTTGCGGTAGCGGTATTGATCCTGACTGCAGGTACAATTGTTACAATGAAAATGGAAATTGACGTGTTCCCGGATCTCACTGCTCCTACTGTGGTTGTTATGACAGAAGCACATGGGATGGCACCTGAAGAGGTGGAACGCCTGGTCTCCTTCCCTATTGAAACGGCAATAAACGGAGCCACCAACATCCGGCGGGTCAGATCTTCTTCTGCAATGGGTTTATCCATTGTATGGGCAGAATTTGATTGGAATACGGATATATTCAATGCGCGTCAGACAATAACTGAGCGTTTAATCCAGGTCTCAGAGGATTTGCCCCACGGTGTAAGTAAACCAATGATCGCTCCTCAGTCTTCCCTAATGGGTGAAGTTATGATACTGGGACTGACCTCATCCGCTATGGACCCTATGGACCTGAGAACTTTTGCAGACTGGAACATTCGCCCACGGTTGCTATCCGTTGCCGGTGTATCACAAGTAGTGGTAATTGGGGGTGATTATAAGGAATATCAGATCCTTGCCAATCCGGATAAAATGCGATATTATCAGGTTTCACTGGATGAATTATTAGAGGCTGCGAATGGGGCAAATGAAAATGCCAGCGGAGGCTTCATTAATGAATATGGAAATGAATACACTGTACTGGGTATTGCAAGAACCACCAATACTGAAGAAATTGGTAAAATAATGGTTAAAATGGTGGATCATAAACCAATAATGATCAGGGACATTGCTGAAGTAAAGATAGGTTCTGCACCTAAGATCGGGGATAGTTCTGTTGATGCAGAACCGGCAGTACTTTTAACCATTGTAAAACAACCAAAAATAAACACCCTTCTCCTGGTTGAAGAAATCGATAAGGCCCTGGAAGAAATCTCAAAATCAGTTCAGGGAATTACTTACCATACACGAATATTGAATCAGGCTGAATTCATCAGGACTTCAATAAATAATGTAAAAAAAGCCATGCTGGAGGGGTCGGTCTTTGTTGTTCTCATCCTTTTTCTATTCCTTATGAATTCCAGAACAACCTTTATTTCGCTCCTTGCTATGCCCCTGTCAATCCTTATCAGCCTGATGACGTTGAGAGCACTCGGAATAACTATTAACACCATGACCCTGGGAGGAATTGCCATAGCTATCGGATCACTTGTCGATGATGCGATAATTGATGTGGAGAATGTATACAAGCGACTAAAAGCGAATTATTGGAAGCCCCCGGATCAGAAACAGAAATCCCTAACCATTGTTTTTGAAGCATCCAAAGAAATCCGGTCGTCTATATTGAATGCTACGCTTATCATTATCGTAGCCTTTATTCCGCTATTTTTTCTGACAGGAATGGAAGGCCGTATGCTGAAACCTCTGGGTATTGCATATATAGTTTCATTATTTGCATCATTACTGGTAGCAATTACCGTAACCCCTGTACTTTGTAGCCTTTTACTCACAAATGGAAAAAATCTGAAAAGACAGAGAGAGGGTAGCTGGGTAGAAAGGAATCTGAAAAAGATATATTTTTCCAGTTTGCAAAAAGCATTGCAGGTAAAATTCTGGATTATTGGCATTGCTCTTACACTTTTCATTTCAGCAGTAATTATCTTTTTCACTTTTGGTCGCGATTTCCTTCCTCCGTTTAACGAAGGATCCATGACAATTAATGTTATTACCAAACCGGGTATTTCATTGGAAGAGTCGAATAAGATCGGGCTGAAAGCTGAACAGATGATACTCAGCATCCCTGAAGTGCAGAAAGTTGGTCGTAAAACCGGGCGAGGTGAGCTGTCCGAACATACTTTTGGGGTTAATGTATCTGAACTGGATGTTCCATTTACCCTTACTAACCGGACAAAAGATGAATTTTTAGCCGAAGTAAGGGAAAAGCTGGGCACCATCCCGGGAGTTGGCATTGAAGTCGGTGCACCAATTACACACCGGATCAACCACATGCTTTCAGGTTCTCAGGCAGGTATTGCCATAAAAATCTTCGGAACCGATCTTTCCATGATGTATAAAATTGGAACAAAAATCAAGGAAGAGATTTTGCATATTGAAGGTATTGGCGATCTGACCATTGAATCGCAGGTTGAAGTGCCTCAAATAAGGATTTTTCCAAAAAGAGATATGTTGGCTAAATATGGAATTTCCCTTAACCACCTGCAAAAATTTATTACCAATGCATTTGGAGGGGTAAAAGTCTCAGATGTATTCGAAGATGAAAAAGCATTTGACCTGGTAGTCCGTTTCAGGGAAAAGAACCGGAATAGTATCCAGGCAATCAGGGAGGCACTGATCGATACACACGATGGTAAAAAAATTCCTTTAAGTTTTGTAGCAGATGTCAAATCATCCAGCGGTCCGAATACCATCAGCAGGGAGAATGTACAAAGGAAACTGGTTGTTTCTGTTAATTCTGACGGCCGGGATCTGGGTAGCCTTATTGCGGATATCCGGGAGACCATCGATAATTCCATTGAGCTTCCGGAAAACTACAGGATTGAATACGGCGGGCAGTTCAAAAGCACAGCCAATGCAACAAGAGTTTTAACCATTACATCCATCATGGCAATCTTAATTATTTTTATTATCCTGTTCCAGGAATTCAAAGATTCCAAAATTGCAGGGATAATTCT
>CBDUSM010000216.1:0-3558 GCA_965369825.1 uncultured Bacteroidales bacterium | reverse complement strand
ATCATCAAGCTGATCCTTAATTACACGAATTTTGGTTTTTGGATAATTTTCTTCGGGCTTTAAGCGGCTTGCACTCTCAAAGTAATACAAGGCTTTATCGAATTTTTCTTCAGACAAGTATTGGGCACCTTTTTTAATTGCATCCTGGTAGTCATTTTCAATGGTCGCATTTGTTTGAGCAAAGAGGGATAAAATAAAAAATAAAAAGAAACAAAAAAGAAATAGCTTCAATAAATGATTGTGGGAATTTTTTATAGGAATAGTACGAGTCATTAATATTACAATCCTGCAGATCAATGTTGAAAATTTGTGCAAAGATACAACGCTCTGCTTTATGATCTAAAAAATAACGTAAAATTTAAGGTTTTGTTTGATGAGAGGAGGAACATAATTTCAATCCATGATCAAGCCATCTTTTATGAGCAGTTTACGGTCGGCCATATCAGCAAATTCATTATTATGGGTAACAATGACAAACGTTTGATTAAACTTATCTCTCAAAGAAAAGAATAATTCGTGCAATTCTTTTGCATTTACTGAGTCAAGATTACCTGAGGGTTCATCAGCCAGTATTACTGATGGAGCATTGATCAGGGCTCTCGCAACAGCTACTCTTTGTTGCTCGCCACCAGATAAAGCTGATGGTTTATGGTTCATTCGTGGCCTCAAATCAAGAAAATCAAAAATTTCGAGTGCTTGTTTTTCAGCTTCTTTTCTGGTTTTTTTAGCAATGAAAGCAGGGATACAAGTGTTCTCAAGTGCAGTGAATTCAGGTAAAAGATGATGAAACTGAAACACAAAACCAATGTGCTCGTTTCTGAATTCCGAGAGTTTTTTCGCCTGCAAGCCGGCAATATTTATTCCATTAATTTTCAAAGTGCCTTTATTAGGCCGGTCAAGTGTGCCAAGAATTTGTAAAAGGGTTGTTTTCCCGGCTCCAGAGGCCCCAACAATCGAAATAATTTCACCTTTTTGTATTGATAGGTCTATTCCTTTAAGCACTTCGAGGTTGCCAAATGATTTATGTATATTAAATGCTTGAATCATTGTCATGAAAAACTAAAAAAGGCTAAATTAATAAAATATGCTATGTTATCTTAACAGAAGTCGTATTTTTGGCGTCCACAATTGACAATCACTAATAATTTTTTAAAAATGAATTTACACGAATACCAGGGAAAATCCATATTAAAAAAATTTGGCGTTCAGGTTCCGGAGGGTATGGTTGCACGCTCACCTGAAGAGGCTGTTGATTGCGCATGGCTTATAAAAGAAAAGACAGGAGTGGGAAAATGGGCGGTGAAGGCTCAGATTCATGCCGGTGGCCGCGGCAAAGGTGGGGGAGTTAAAATTGCAAACTCATTTGATGAGGTAAAACAATACGCCAAAAAGATGATTGGCATGAACCTCGTAACTCCACAAACCGGCCCACAGGGTAAGAAAGTCAGAAAAGTGCTTATTGAGCAAAATATTTTTTATGAAGGGGAATCGGAAATAGAGGAATATTACATGAGTATTCTTCTTAACAGGGAGATTGGAAAAAATATGATAATGTACTCTCCGAAGGGCGGTATGGATATTGAAAAAGTGGCTGAAGACACTCCCGAATTAATATTTAAAGAAGAAATCAGTCCGGGAATTGGCATTACACCCTTTCAGGGAAGAAAAATCGCCTTTAATCTTGGATTAAAAGGAAAAGCATTTAAACAGATGGTTGTTTTTGTCCAGTCACTTTACAAAGCTTTTGTTGAATCTGATGCTTCATTATTTGAAATCAATCCTGTTTTTAAAACAGCCGATGATAAAGTTTTTGCCGCCGATGCAAAGGTAGTTATTGATGACAATGCGCTTTATCGCCATCCTGATATTCAGGAGATGAGAGATCTTGACGAGGAGGACCCGATGGAAGTTGAAGCCAGTAAATACGATTTGAACTATGTTAAACTGGATGGTAATATCGGTTGCATGGTTAATGGAGCAGGTCTGGCAATGGCTACAATGGATATTATTAAGCTCTCTGGCGGTGATCCTGCAAATTTCCTCGATGTTGGTGGTACAGCCAGCGCAAGAAGGGTTGAGGCAGGGTTTCGTATTATTTTGAAAGATAAGAATGTTGAAGGAATTCTCTTAAATATCTTTGGGGGAATTGTCAGGTGCGATGTTGTTGCACAAGGTGTTGTTGATGCTTATAAAAATATAGGGGAGATTAACGTGCCTATAATAGTCAGGCTTCAGGGAACAAATGCGGAAGAAGGTAAAAAGATCATTGATGAATCTGGACTCAAAGTCTATTCCGCCATCAGTCTATGCGAGGCTGCAGAATTGGTAACGAAGATATTAGAAAAATAAAAAGGGTCAGGAAACGCTGTCCAGCTCTTCATAAATGGAGTTGGCGCTTTTAAATTCCGGTACAATTTGTTTCATCTTTCTGACTATCTTTTTATCATTTTGTTCCTCAAACAATGCAATCAGCTCAACTATTTTTTCATTATTTGCCATCAAATCATACTCTCTCTCTTTTGCAATCATGATTAAAGGATGATGTGTAGGAACTGTGTTTTCCTGATCGTTTAGCAATTCTTCATACAATTTTTCACCGGGACGAAGGCCTGCATAAACAATTTGAATATCTTTACCCAAGGTAAGCCCGGAAAGTTTAATCATCTTTTTCGCCAGGTCGGCAATTTTTACCGATTTTCCCATATCAAAAATAAAGATCTCGCCCCCTTTACCCATTGCACCTGCTTCCAATACCAATTGGCTTGCTTCCGGAATGGTCATGAAATAACGCGTTACCTCAGGGTGGGTGATTGTGATTGGGCCTCCATTTGCTATTTGTTTCTTAAATAGAGGTATTACCGAGCCATTAGAGCCAAGCACATTACCAAACCGGGTAGTAATAAACCGGGTAGTGCCCAGTTGGTTTTGTGATTGCGTATACATCTCAGCAATTCTCTTGGAAGCTCCCATTACATTGGCCGGGTTAACGGCTTTATCAGTAGAGATCATGATGAATTTATCGACATTATATTTCATGGTTAGGTCAGCCAGTATTTTGGTACCTATGACATTTGTTTGCAAAGCTTCAATAGGGTTGTTTTCCATCATAGGTACATGCTTATAAGCTGCCGCATGGTAAATAATAGTTGGCCTGAAGTCATGGAATATCTTTTCCATTCTTACTTCATTACAGATGTCAGCGATAATAATTTCGCAGTGCTTTGATCTAAAAATATCAGCACATTCCAGCTCCAGTTGATGCAAAGGGGATTCTGCCTGATCGAGGAGCATTAGCTTATTTGGCTTATACTTAGAAACCTGACGGGCTATTTCACTCCCAATAGAGCCTGAAGCCCCTGTAACCAGGATATTCTTTCCTGAAAGTTCTTCGCTGATCACTTTGTCATCCAACTTAATGATCTCCCGCCCCAGCAGGTCATCAATATTTATTTTTCTGATCTGGCTGAAGCTCAGTTCGCCGTTTATCCACTTAACTACAGGCGGAACATTCAGTACCTTTGTTTCGTATTCAAGGCAGGTTTCAAT
Source organism: uncultured Bacteroidales bacterium (assembly GCA_965369825.1). GTDB lineage: Bacteria > Bacteroidota > Bacteroidia > Bacteroidales > JAGONC01 > JAGLWB01. Next base: position 12 of record CBDUSM010000216.1, on the reverse strand, counting down.
GATCTCTTTTTT
>CBDUSM010000215.1:0-3587 GCA_965369825.1 uncultured Bacteroidales bacterium | reverse complement strand
TAGAATATGCGGCAATGCTCAGCAGGTAATATAGAATAGCAAATGACACCACGTGTTTACTTTTTATTTTATAAACAGCATACAGGAAAATAGATAGATGCAAAACAATCGACAAAATAACCCGGAAATTGGCGAGATTGACCAACGGTATCATGTCAAAACCATAATAAAAGCCCAGTGGATGAGGAAAAAACAATAATTTGACATAGAAAATCAAAATATAGAAACCGGTTCCCAATCTTACCCAGATATCCTTTACGAAAAACAAAGGATTCTCAAAGTACATCACCGGCCGGATATTCTCAGCTATTAGAAATTTAGGTAAAAAGAGAAGAACAATGAGAATAACAATGGCACCGGACGTTATTAAAAGTGTTGTTTTTAATCTGGTTTTGGTGAAAAAGTATAGAATCAATGGAATGATAAGAATAAAAATCCCGGCAGACGATTTTGATAATATAGCCAGGATGAAAAAAACAATACTCAATACGACCTGCCCTGTTTTTTTTGATGAAATATATTTCAATAAGGTAAGGAGAGAGGCAAAACTAAAAAGCAAGCTGAGTATCTCATCCCTGTTCTTTAAACTTGCAACTACTTCGGTATGAATAGGATGAGCAATAAACAGCAATGTAATCAGGAAAGGAAAAAGCGAATGGTAGTCCTTAAACAATCGTTTAAGCAAATAGAAAAGGATGATTCCGGCAAATGCATAAAGCAAAGCACTGATTATGTGAGCGCGTCCAGGCCTGATCCCCCAGAGGGAATATTCAATGGCATAAGTCGTTTTTACAATAGGGCGATATCCGTATGCCAAATCTTCTTCATGGGCATATTTTGTGGTGAAAATTTCAGGAATGCCTTTAAGCCCTTTTTGCACCGATGGATTCTCAATAATTACATGATGATCATCAAGGGCAAAACTGTTAAACAGCGTATTCCCATACAACACCATTGTGAAGACAAAAATAGAGACCACAAATAACAGGGTCGTTCTATCCTTCTTTTGACCTGCTCGAGTGGCCGGCTTTTTTCTCTTAATTGTTTTTTTTTCGGAGCCCTTCATAGCAACCTGATTTGCCGGCAAAAATAATAAATTAACCAATCAGTTGAGCAATCCTGATAAATTCACTGACATCCAGTTGCTCGGCTCTTTTGTTTAACAAGCCATCCGTGAACTGTGATTTGTCGATAGAAAAGTTCTTCAAGGCATTCCTAAGGGTTTTCCTTCGCTGATTAAAGCCCGCTTTTACAAGCTTGAAAAATAAAACCTCGTTACAGTCCAAATGGCCGGTTTCATTTCTTTTCAAACGAATAATGGCCGATTTTACATTGGGCGGAGGGGAAAACACATGTTCACTAACCGTGAACAGTAGCTCTATGTCGTAATAGGCCTGAAGCAAAACACTCAATATTCCATATTTTTTTGATCCTGGTTTTGAAGCGATGCGCTCTGCCACCTCTTTTTGGAACATACCTACAACTTCATCAACCTCCTGCCGGTAGTCAAGAACTTTAAAAAGTATCTGGCTGGAGATGTTGTAAGGAAAGTTACCAATAAGTGTAAAATGATCAGAAAAAATCTGTTTCAGGTTGAATGTCAGGAAATCAGCATGAATGATCCTGTCGTGCTGTTGTGGAAAATGCGAAACTAAATAATCAACGGACTCCTTGTCTATTTCGATCATGTATAGGTTGATACGAGGTTTCTGAAGCAAATATTGTGTCAAAATTCCTGTACCGGGCCCGATTTCAAGGATGTTGTTTTCTCCATCAGTTAGACTGGAAACAATTTTCCTTGCAATATTATGATCTGTAAGAAAATGTTGTCCAAGATATTTTTTCGGCCTAATATTCATAAATTTTGTTTCACGTATCAATTCGCATATCGTTAATCGAATTCGTATATCGTTAATCGTTATTCGTATATCATATATCTCTTCTCAATTAACATCATCCCCCCTCAATCGCCTGTATCGTTTTCTGGCTTCCACCGAAAAAAGGCTCCCCGGATAATCGGTAAGTAATGTTTGGTAATACTCCATGGCTTTCGATTGATTGTTTAAGTAATTCTCATGCAGGTCGCCCAGCTTGAAAAGAGCATTATCGGCGAGAATATCATAAGAAAACCGGGTTATTAGCTGTTGCAAAACAGTGTCAGCTTCATGAAATTTTCCGGTGCTCAACAATATTTTAGCTTTTTTATACAAAACCTCATCAACAATCGGATGGGCGGGATATACGGTAATAATAGAATCGAGAACCTGCATCGCATCATTGTTTTTATGCTGGAACACCAGCAAGTCAGCTTTTGAATAGATACTTAAAACGTTATATGTACTGTCGGCATCCATATTATCACTGATCAGTAGAGATAATTCCATTGCATCATTAGCAATTAATTTGGATGTGGCCGCCTTAAGTACATCAAGTTGCGCTTTAGCCCATTCAAACTCTCCAATATAATAAGTAAGCATCGCATTTTTGAATTTTGCCTCATGCCCCAATGGTTCATGCTTGAATGTTTTTTCAACCTGAGAGTAAAGCAGTGTCGCCTCCCAGGGTTCGCCTGAAAACAAAAGAATATCGGCCAGTTCCAGTTTACATCCTGCTCTTTGCCGGGTTGTAATATTTCGTATCGAAATAGCTTTATTAAGCATCAGAATGGCATTTTGTGCATTGTTTAGATAAAATGCCTGAAGGTGTGACATATTTCGAATTAAGGATAATGTGGCCTGATTCTCTCCAAACTCATTGAGTGTGGCTCTGAAATTGTTCTCCAGTTCGAGGAGCTCCTCAAGGGTATAACTATAAGAGTCGGTAATCTTTAATAAAAGTACATCTAAAAGCGCCACCTTGCTTTTTAGGTATAAAACATTTGTTTCGCCTTTATCGATTATATAATTATATGCTTCAACAGCAACATCATAATTTTTGTTCGAAGCACTTAACTGTGCCAGGCTGAATATTCGTTGTCCCTCTTCCCTGTAGCGCTTGTCTAAGGCTTTAGCCTGAAGAAAGGCTGTTTCAAAATCCTTTTGTTGTACTGCAAACCAAAGCAGCATTTCTGAGTAATACGAGTCGTCAGGATTACGCTGAATGCGTTTCAGCAGGCTTTTCCTGAACAATTCGTTTTTGGTATTATCCGGATCATCATCAAGAGCAGTCTGAAGTTTAGCTTGTACTGTATTCACCAGGTTGTAGTCATATTCAAGCAGATTGAGGTATTCATCAAACATTTTTTCATATTTCTGAGCCTGGGCATAAACAGCGGCAAGTTCGAGGTGAAAGGGGTATGCGTTGTTTAAAAGTTTTCTGCCATGCTCGTAAGTCTTAATGGCGTAATCAGTTTCTCGTTTTGATTTAAAGGCATTCGCCAGGTCAATGATCTCTCTCTTATCCGGCTTCAGCATGTTTATCGCGTTCTCGAATTGCTTTTTCCCCTTAGCTGATTCTTCTGCAGAAATATACACATAACCCAGATCGACCATGTACCGGGGCTTGCCTGAAAATTTTTTCATCCATTTCTTTACCAGCTTCTCTGCCGTACTGTGTTCATATATCTGAACAAAACAATACATATAATA
>CBDUSM010000214.1:0-3594 GCA_965369825.1 uncultured Bacteroidales bacterium | reverse complement strand
TCTTATTTTGATGATTGATTACTTTTTGCTTCTATGATTAATGGAGATGACAGCCCTCCGGATAAAACCCTGATCGTAATTGTTGGTCCCACAGCAGTTGGAAAAACTTCATGTTCAATAAGAATAGCACAAGTGTTTGACGCTGAAATTGTTTCGGCTGATTCCCGTCAATTTTACCAGGAGTTGAATATTGGCACTGCCTCTCCATCAGAGGAAGAGTTACAACTGTGCAAACACCATTTTATTGGCCACCTGTCAATTAATAAAGAGTACAATGTTCACAGCTTCGAAACGGAAGCGCTCATTGTTCTTGATAATCTTTTTGAAAGAAGTCAGTATGCAGTGATGGTTGGAGGGTCAGGATTGTATGTTAATGCAGTGTGTTATGGTATTGATGATTTGCCTGATCCAGACTATGAAGTTAGAGAGAAGTTGAACCAAATATTGAAAAATGAGGGCATAGAGCCTTTACAGGAGCAACTTTCCGGTTTGGATCCACAGTATTTTATGGCGGTAGATAAAGAAAATCCCAAAAGGTTAATCAGGGCCATTGAGGTATGTTTGACAACGGGCAAAAAATATTCTGATCTTCGTAAAAACATTTCAAAGCCACGACAATTTAATATGATTAAGATTGGCTTAAACCGGGAGAGGAATGACCTGTTTGAAATCATCAATCAAAGAGTGGATAAAATGATTGAAAACGGGCTGGTTGATGAGGTAAGGTCGCTTTATTCGTATAAGCATTTAAATGCATTGAATACCGTGGGGTATAAGGAGATTTTTGATTACCTGGATGGTAAACATGACCTGGAGCGAGCTATTGAGAATATTAAGACCAATACAAGGCGTTATGCCAAGAGGCAGCTTGTATGGTTCAAGAAAGATCTAACCATAAAATGGTTTCATCCGGATGATACCGAAGAGATCATTAGTTTTATAGATAGTTAAATCCCTGGCACAAGGCACCCAATTTGTGCAGCCAGGTATTTGTGTCGTCAGGCGTTTGTGCCGTCAGGTGTTTGTGCCGTCAGGTGTTTCACCTGACGGCGTAATATGTTCCCTCTCTACGGCCTTTGAATTCCAATCAATACGGGTGTCGCATGTGTTGGAGTGGGATAACCGTGCTTTCCACTCGTGTGTCTTAGGGTAGCATGAAGATAAATACCAAAAGAGCAATATGCTTCATCTAACTCGATCCATTTCCCTGACTTTGGTGTCAGGATCATTTCATAATATCCGTCAGAACACAACCCTGGCTCGTTATCAGTCCCTTTAAATTTCAAGCAACATACAAGGTTATCGGCATGAACATATTTCCTGCCTCTGTTTGCCACGGCATTCATAAGTGGCCCTGTTGTTGGGAACACCGCGTTCTCTGTATCAGGATTTAATCCAAACCCACCTATGGCACCTTTATGCATGTATACGCTGTAGTTCTCCATAAATCCCGAGCTGTGATTGACTTTCACCCTTACCGTTATTGGGGCTCCTTCATTGAGTGTTAACGGATCGGGAGTGATAACAGGGAGGGTGAACAATGCACAATTACCCAACTCAATACCATCCATTGTTACATACTCATCAATGTCGATGTCGTTATGTCGGTGGAGTACCACATTATCAAAAAACAGGGTAATGACTTCATCCGCTCCTGCAACTTTATCACCATTGTTTTTGAAACCCTCGATCCTTATTTGTGTCTCCCCATTATCGTAGCGGCTTGTGTGTATTCGTGCTTTGGTGATCTTAGATAATTCAGTCCATGCCGCAGTATCATTTTCGATATTCAAAAAAGCTTTTGTCGGAATAACAACCGGACTACTATCAATTTTTAAATTCCTGATAGTTTCAATATTTTCAGTAATAGTAAATGACCCTGCATATCTACTTGCAGTCAGCGTATCTTCAATAGGATGCCATGTGAATTGCCAGGGTTTTTTGTAACGTACTGTATAATATTTAATTGCCGAATTGCTTAAGCAACCTGTCAGGTCAAGCCGTCCGATCCAGGAAGCGCACTTCACTTTAGGTGCAATTGAATTGTAAGCCGAAACTATCCCGTTTGAAGTCAGATAGTTATTGAAGCCTACTCTTTCTCCCGAACTGTTCAACTGCCCAACCTCGATATCCCCAATACTTTGGATCAAATGTCCATGGTCTTTACAGACATAAGGTACCAGGTTCGCTTTTGATTTGGGAACACAAATATCTATCCTTTTTAAATAGGGGATATTCCAGAATGGTGATGTTTCAAAGAGTATGTTATTGATGTTATCCGTCTCTGCCAGGCGGGCAATAATGTCGGGTTGACTATGTACAACAGTACTTTCACCTGCCGGAGTATCCTCTGTTTCCTCGAGAATTTGCTCAAAAGTGCGATGAAACCTGAAGATGTAGTTGCCATTCATGTCTGCAGCAAATGTTCCCAGATTTTCTCTGCTACCCAACCCGGAATAGGAGCTACCCGCAAGTTCTGCACTTGTCCTGTCGTATTCCTGATACCGTAAGATCGCATGAGGCAAAACACCTGAATCACATATTTTTCTAAACCTATCTTTTATGCTACCTAAGGCCACCCTGTCCAGTGCTCTGAATCTGTCAGTAATTGAACGACTTTCTATTGCGACCTCATTGATAGAAACCAGAGCATTGTATTTAATGGTCTCTGCACTTTCAGCATCTTTTATGAGTTTTTTCAAGGGTGTTTTCTCCAGCCTTGATTTTACCATTACATTTTTCCTTTCTGGTATTCCTGCATGCCCGCTTAAGGGAATAACCATTGGAATGAATGGTACAGAATCAGGTTCTTCCGGAAGAAAATGCACTCTTTTCTTAGGTAACCTGTTGGGGTATAATAACTTAACGGCCTCATAAACAGCCTTGCTTTTAATCGCTTCATGGAATGAAATATAGTTATCAATGACTACGGCATATTTAAAACACGGATTAAACATGCAGTATTCATCATAATATTTCACTTTTCCATAAACGATATAATCATTCACTGTAACAGGTGTTTTGCATGTAAGAATCAGGTCATTAAAGTCTGTATCATTTCCGGTATCATTTGACTCGATATCGAACCGGTACAATGATCCTGATTTCAGAGGAAATTTTATTCGCATGTCCGAAGGCGTGAATGCCCCTCCGGTTGGTTTGTGGATAATATTGATTGTCCAGTTATTTCCTGTAACATTGGCCATATTTCCTACTGTACCATTGTACGTCCCATTGCCTGTAGAAGCACCTGAGATAACAAATTTTTGCTGGTATGCAGCATGTTTGGCTGTAACCTGAACAAACCAGTTTCCTTGCATTGTAATTGCCATGATGAAATATTTTTATAATTAATAGCTACTCTTTTATGGATTTTTGCTTTCCTCCTTTGATGATTTCAATTTACAGGAGGACTCCTGACGTCTAATCTGATTCCAAGTATTTTCTTTGATTAATTGGAGTGTTTTCTTATGATGGTTGACATCTCCCTAAATATGTTGTACCTTTATATGTTTATAAATGCATCATTAACTCATTACATCATTATTAAAAGGGACTTATCATGAAAAAATTAGTCAGTGGCTTTCGCCTGTT
>CBDUSM010000213.1:0-3594 GCA_965369825.1 uncultured Bacteroidales bacterium | reverse complement strand
GTGGATAATCAAATAATAACAACAAGAACCCTGATAGGGGTTCAACTCTTGATTCACATTCTTAACAAAATTACTGAAAATTTTTGGTTTAATTTGAAAATGTAGAAATATCATCGCTGAATAACTAACCGAACACCTGCAAGCAAACTAAGTGATCCGATAATAAAACAAACGGTTACAACACCGAGAAGAGGAAGTAATAAAACAGTAACAACCAAAACCCCAATGGCAGAACCAAAAAGATCAGCGCTGTAAAGCTTCCCTGCTATCGAACCAACCCTACCCTGCTGGATACGGGAAGCAAGAGAAAACTGGACACCCACCATCAAAGCGATCAGAAAAGTAGCGGTAAACAAAATGAAATGTATCAAAATTCTATCACTAATGTAATCCTTTAAAAGAATCAGAATGGCTGGTAAAAGAAAAGCAAACAGCCCAATTAATACAGTGATCAACAGATAATTTGATTTGGCTCTCTTACGCAATCCTTTTGATAAAACAATTGATCCGAAGGCTAAACCGCCCATAAAAATCATAATGATCACTCCGGTCATCTGATATACATATCCATAAATAATCTGGAAAGCGATCAGCAAAAGAAATTCAATGGAGGAGGCAGAAAACCCACCGGCGAACATGGCAAAATTCACAGGGTTCATGCTAATCAAAAGTATAATTATCAAAAGGGAAACAATAATTATGGGAATCCTGAATTGGATCCTGAAGTAGCTTAACCAGAGCAATAAATGCTGGTAATAAGAAACAGGTTTAAAGTCGGTGTTTATGCCGGCAGCCGGATTTAACGCTTTCATTATCTGGTCACGTCGCATGCTCATAAGATCATCATCGAGATAAAAACTATTTACATAAACATTCGTAATATCCTTTTCCGATATTCTTTGTATAATATTTACAGTAAGATCATTATCAGAGGCCAGGTAATAATTTCTTCCACCAGGAATAATTATGACATTGGCAAAAGCTTCCTTCATTGTATTCAATAAAACAGAATTTATCAAAACGAACTCGTTGCTAATATAATTCCCGGATGACATCAAACCCGTCATAACAACTGCCCCGGGATTCAGTTTGAGCTTTAATTCTTTAAAAAATTCAATAGTATAAAACCGGTTAATCTGTGCTGTGGTTGGAGATGGAAGATTAATAAGCACAACATCATACAGATTAGTCGATTGCTTAACAAAAAGCCTGGCATCCAGTTCATATATGTTAACTTTATCACTTTCTATTCTCTTTAAATATTGCTGGCCCAGCTGAACAACACTGGGATTAATTTCAACATAGTCAATAGAGTCAACATCATACTTTAAAATTTCATCAATCAATCCCGACACGCCACCTGAAACAAGCAGAACCCGTTTTGGATCAGCATGTTGAATCATGGCATAATGAACCGATTCCTCGTTTTTGATCACATCATTGGAGGAAAACAGAGTTACTCCATTTTCGTAGAAATTAACCTGGTCGCCTGTTTCAGTAATCACAATATGTCCATAAGGGGTATCATCCTGATACAATATTTCCTGATCGCCGTACAGCATCTTATGGCTGAGCATATCAGGATCATAAATTTGAACTAAGAAAAAGAGACCTGCCGTGCTTACCAGGATGGCATATTTCCAAATGTTCTTTGTGCCAATCAACAGGTAAAATGCAATTGCCGCATTGACAACAAACAAGGTTAATAAACTTTGAAATGTCGAAAAATAAAAAAGGAGGATAAAATTGAACAGTGCTCCGCCCAATATACTTCCAAGAGCCTCCAATCCATAAACCCTGTCTATCATATTATGTCTGAACAGATGAGAAATTATTCTGCTCAAATAAGTAAAAAGAAATCCCGACAACAGGCAAAACGGCAAAAGAAGTAGAAAAGAGAGGTACAGCACATCCGTAATGCTTAACATAACTCCTACCGGAAACAATTGACTTCTAAAATAAAACAGAGCAAAAACAGTAATAAGTGGCAAGAAACCGATAATAAATTGAAATGTTGCAATGAATTCAGTTCCATGTTTTTCCCCTTTACTGTACCTTCCAATAAAAGAACCGGCTCCGGTAAGAAGCATCCAGTTTGCCAAAATAATTCCGATCACCAACTCATTCCCATAAAAAACTGTGAGAAACTCCCTCAATAGAATAATCTGAGTGATAATGGCTGTTAAACCAAGGATAATGGTTGATAAAAAGAGTTTTCTTTTATTTCTTGTCAACATTTAGTATATTTGTAGTGATTCAGGCAACCAAATTAACCAGTACGAAATTAATTAAATTATGGGCAATATCAGATTATATTCACTGTTAATATCCATCCTTATGACTTTACATTTTAATTGTTCATCCCAGGATCAGGGAAAACAAGAAAAAAAATTAGACAGACAGCCATATGCTGCCGGGAGATTTTATTCGCAAAACCCTGAAGAACTGCGAGCTGACCTTCAACAACTATTTCAACAGGCAATCCCCAAAAAAAATGATCATGTTGTTGCTATTATTTCTCCACATGCAGGGTACGTTTTTTCGGGTGTGGTTGCCGCCTCTGCGTACAACCAGATTGATAATACAAAAAAGTATGACAACATTTTCATACTGGGATCCAGTCATGTTAAATATTTTCATGGTGCTTCGGTTTACTACAAAGGGGATTACATAACCCCCCTTGGAGCTGTAAAAGTCAACACCGGCCTGGCAAAAAAGCTGGTAGATGAAAATAAGATTTTTACATTCGATGCTGAAGCGCACCAGTCCGAGCACAGCCTCGAGGTGCAGCTTCCCTTTCTGCAATACATCATGAAAACAGATTTCACTATCATCCCGATAGTTCTGGGTTCTCAATCACCCAATGTGTGCGAGGAAATAGCCTCAATATTAAAACCATATCTTACTAAAAATAATTTGTTCGTTATCAGTAGTGACTTTTCGCATTTTCCTGATTATGAAGATGCTACGGCTGTTGATTTAGCCACTGCCAATGCCATTCTAACCAATTCGCCCGAACAGTTGATTAAAACCATCAACCGAAACAAAGAAAAAAATATACCAAACTTAGCGACCAGTATGTGCGGGTGGACTTCAGGCCTTACCTTATTATATATGACTGAAAAAAATCCTGATGTCAAAATATCTGCTATCCAGTATAAAAATTCAGGGGATGCATCTTTTGGTGATAAAAGCAGAGTGGTAGGGTATTATGCACTTTCATTTTCGCTTGGGCATGGAAACAAGCAAGATGATTCAGATTTCAGCTTAACAGAAAATGACAAAAAGGAGCTTCTTGAAATAGCGAGAAAAACAGTTAACTCTTATGTGCGAGACCGGAAAGTGCCTGATATTGATCCTGCAGGTTTTTCAGAAAACCTTTTATTGCATTGTGGGGCTTTTGTTACACTGCACAAAGAGGGCAAATTGCGTGGATGTATCGGCCGCTTTAAAGTAGAAGAGCCACTGTACCGGATTGTTCAACAAATGGCTATTTCATCCTCCACTCAAGATTCACGTTTCAAGCCTGTTGGGCCTGATGAGCTGGATGATATAGAGGTTGAAGTATCCGTATTAACTCCTATGAGGAAGATC
>CBDUSM010000212.1:0-3603 GCA_965369825.1 uncultured Bacteroidales bacterium | reverse complement strand
ACAGGAGTTAAAATTTCACCTCTTCCCTGAGCCAGGCAAGGTTTATTCTCCAGAAAGTAGGCACAATCGCTACCAAGCTCAACTGCTATTTCTTTCATCTGTGAAGTTCCCATCCTTAACGCAAACAGATCGTTCAATATTTTTATTATAGAAACCGCATCAGATGAGCCACCACCTAACCCTCCACCAACCGGGATATTTTTATGAAGATGTATCTTAACCGGACCTATAGCGAATTTTTTCTGAACAAGATGGTAGGCCCTTATACAAAGATTATTATCAGGATTCCCTGGAATTTCGATGCCACTCATTGCAAATGACAAATCGTTATCCTCAGAAACAACCACCTCCAAAATATCCGCCAATAATACCGGGTAAAGCACTGTTTCAATATTATGGAAGCCGTCGGGGCGTTTTTCCAGGACATGCAGCCCCAGATTGATCTTACCTTGTGGAAATCGTATCATCTCAAAACAAAAAGTAAATATATATTAAATTACAGATAAAATTGTAATTTTGAGTTTTATTTCTACCCTTACAGGATAATATGGCGCCATTAAATTCTATTTTCTCAATTTTCCTGAAGAAAAGACTTAAACAGATCGAATTCTTCAAGAAGCATCCGGTTGAAGTACAGGAGAAATGGCTTATTAAGCTTATTTCCTCTGCAAAAAGCAGTTCATGGGGAAAAGAATACGACCTAAGTAGCATCACCAATTCTATACAATTTAAAGAAAGGGTCCCTTTGAACGATTATGAATCACTAAAGCCTTACATAAATCGTATTCGAGGGGGAGAGAGAAATGTTACCTGGCCTACGGATATTCAATGGTTTGCCAAGTCTTCCGGAACCACCAACGACAGAAGCAAATATATTCCTATCAGTAAAGAGTCATTGAATGAATGTCATTTTATGGGTGGTAAGGATATGTTAGCCCTTTATTTTCAAAATCATCCTGATTCGCGTTTATTTAATGGAAAAGCCATAGGATTGGGTGGCAGTCTCACGAGCTTCAACGTAAATAATAAAATTTATTTTGACGGTGACCTTTCGGCGATTCTTATTAAAAACTTACCTTTTTGGGTAGAATACACCAGGGTACCGAAAAAATCCATTGCCCTGATGGGGGAATGGGAAAACAAAATTGAAAAAATGGCCTTGGCTACTATCAATAGCAATGTTACCAGTATATCGGGTGTTCCTTCCTGGACATTGCTGCTGTTAAAAAAAATACTGGACAAAACAGGAAAGAACAATATTTTGGATGTATGGCCGGGGCTGGAAGTCTTTTTTCATGGAGGCGTGAATTTCAATCCTTATCAAAATCAATTTAAAAACCTGATTCCTTCTGATGAAATGGTATACATGGAAACGTATAATGCAACAGAAGGATTTTTTGGGATACAGGATCAGTTGGAAAATGGCGAAATGCTTTTAATGCTTGATTATGGCATCTATTACGAATTTCTGCCTATCGACCAGCTTAAAAAAGATAATCCCAAAACAGTATCGCTAAGCGAAGTAGAAAAAGATGTTAATTATGCGATGGTCATTTCAACAAATACAGGATTGTGGCGTTATCTGATAGGCGATACCATTAGTTTTACTTCATTGAATCCATTCAGAATTCAAATCACGGGTAGAACAAAAAATTTCATAAATGCCGTTGGCGAAGAGTTAATTGTTGACAATGCAGAAAAAGCCCTCACGTATGCCTGTAAAAAATGCAATGCACAGATAACGGAATATACAGCAGCACCCATTTACTTTTCAGGCAAGGAGAGTGCAGCTCATGAATGGTTAATTGAATTTGAAAAAAAGCCTGACGATTTGGCCTATTTTGTAGAAGTTTTTGATAACATTCTCAGATCGATTAACTCAGATTATGATGCTAAAAGGTACCAGGATATGGTTTTACGACAACCCGTTATAAAAGAAGTGCCGCGAAATACATTCTATAACTGGCTAAAAAAGAAAGGGAAGCTAGGCGGACAAAATAAAGTCCCCAGGCTTTCAAATGACAGAAAGTATATTGACGAAATATGTAAATCACTTAATTAATTTATTACTTATGCACATAGCAATCGCTGGAAACATCGGATCTGGAAAAACTACACTAACCGGATTGTTAGCTAAACATTTCGGATGGCATCCCCATTACGAAGATGTTGAATCAAACCCATATCTTCATAGTTTTTATGAAGATATGCAAAGGTGGTCGTTCAATTTACAGATCTATTTTTTAAATAGCCGCTTTCGTCAGATTATTCACATCCGGGAAGGAGGGAAAACAGTAATCCAGGACAGAACCATATACGAAGACGCTCATATCTTCGCTCCTAACCTTCACGAAATGAACCTGATGACTACACGCGACTATGACAATTATCGGGATCTGTTCGACCTGATGGCAACGTTTATTCAGCCACCTGACCTGCTTATTTATCTGAAAGCTACTGTTCCGACACTTGTAAAACAAATTCAAAAACGCGGCAGGGAATATGAAGAATCAATCAGGCTTGATTACCTTAAAAGTCTCAATACAAGATATGAGGAGTGGATCGCAACGTATAAGCTGGGCAAGTTGCTGATTTTCAATGTTGATAATATTGATATGGCTGAGAACCCCGAGGATCTGGGAATGGTTATAGAAAAAGTAAATGCTGAGTTGCATGGATTATTTTAGCATTATTGGGATTATTCCGGCGCGGTATGGTTCAACCAGGTTTCCAGGAAAGCCTTTGGCTATGATCAAAGGCAAGTCTATGATCCAAAGGGTATATGAACAAGCAAGGAAAAGCAAACGTTTGTCTGAAATATTGGTAGCCACTGATGATGAACGAATAGCCACGCATGTAGAAGGTTTCGGGGGGGTGGCAATGATGACCTCACCTGATCACAAAAACGGAACCGAAAGATGTGCGGAGGTAATCAATCACATGGATAATATTAATTACGATGTTGTTGTTAATATCCAGGGAGATGAGCCTTTTCTAAACCCGGATCAAATTGATGGATTGATAACCTGTTTTCAGGGTCCGGAGGTTCAAATAGCCACTTTAGCCACAAAAATAGAGACCACATCAGAATTAGCCGATAATTCATCAGTGAAAGTTGTCATTGATACCCAGGGAGATGCACTCTATTTTAGCAGATCAATAATACCTTTTATCAGGGATAAAAAAATAGCTGATTGGGTTAACAGTTATCCATTTTATAAGCATATTGGCATTTATGCATTTCGAACCGAAACACTTATTAAAATAGCAAGGTTAGCACCTTCGCCCCTGGAATTGGCAGAATCACTTGAGCAACTCAGGTGGATGACGCATGGGTACAAAATACACGTTAAGATGGTAACAACCAAGAGTGTAGGTATTGACAAACCTGATGATTTATTAAAAATTACAAACAATGCTTGATTCAGAGCTGAATCAATCGTAATTTAGCACCTCCTAATTAGGAAGAATCAAAATAACAAAATGAACATTAATCAATACATCAGCGAATTATTATTTGACCACGATTGCGTGATCCTTCCGGGATTGGGGGGCTTTATTACAAATTATTCACCGGCAAATATTCATCCGGTACTGCACAGG
>CBDUSM010000211.1:0-3635 GCA_965369825.1 uncultured Bacteroidales bacterium | reverse complement strand
TGTCGGCACCGGCAATATCAACCCCAATTTTTGAACCGTTCCATATAAGGATTAGGTGGCTTTTCTTTTCTTTTCTTTTAATGCTATCAATTACAAAAGGGTATTTGTAAGTATACCCTCCTAATTCCCATCGAATAGGTAATAATATGCCATTTTGTTCTGCCGAGAGTATTTGTTTAACCTCCGTTTCAGCCATTTCATCACTTGTTGAAAGATAACCTGACAGGCTGTTCATTATCAGGTTTTTATTGTTATATGCTTCAAAGTCTTCTTGTATAACCGAAAATGATTGTTTGATGGTTTGAAACTGAAACTCAAAAACCTGAAGGTCATCTGCGACATCAAACAGTTTCCCGAGTTTAAAGCTTACGTTGTAGGTAATGCCTGATTTCAATGGGTTTTTCGGCTTGAACTCGATATTGTTTTTATCAATCAAGTATGTTTTCCCCTCAATAGTTGGAGAAAATTTGAAAAGATAATTTTCAATTGCACCATCCGGTTCTGCCTGAATGAGCACCTCTTCCTGCAATCGTATTTTTATGAGGGAGTGGGATGAGATTACTCCCGATGTGAAAGCGTTAATAAAATTGCCAAATTCAGGGTTAACCCTGGTTTGTTTTTTAGATTTTTGTTGATTGCAGGAAAAAAGGAATACCGATACAGTTATCAGCATTACTGATAATGTATAATTTGTGATTTTTTTCATCATACAGTTTAATTAGTAGTGAATTATACACCCATTTCCTCTATGCACGAATATATAAAACTGTTGAGTTGAATTATGAAACATTTAGCTCTTCATCAAGCCCGGCTATTTTAAAGGTTTTTTTGATCATAGGACTGGCATTAATAATGGAAAAATTGACTTTGCCGGCCTTTTGAACTGCTTTGATGCAAATCCGAATAAATGCCGAAGCAATATAATCGACCCGTTCAATGTCAAAAACCACTTTTGGCGTTGCATTCTGATTATCCCCGGTGTGGTCTTCTATTTTTTCTTCAACAGATTCAGCTATTATGAAAGTATTATTCGTATCAAGCCTTCCGACAAACTGACAGAATAATGTATTTGAATTGGTGTCGAGATTGTAGTTAATCATGAGTAATAAATTTTAGTAGTTTTTATAATATTCGCTCAAGATATCATCAGTACCCTGGTTTTCATCAAGGTATTTTGCCTGATCAAATTGAAACCATTGCGTATTTATTTTTCTTCTGCAAACCCGTTGTACATTGATCAGCTGATGAGCTGATATATTTTCTGTGGTAATATTTTTTCCTCCTGTTCCGCAGCCCAGGGTAAAAGAGGTGTGAAGCGTATTAAAAAGTCCGCCAACAGCCCCCTGGGCCGAGGGTGTATTAACAACGATTCTTCCGGCAGTCATGATTTCTGAGAATTCCATGATCCGCTCTTCACTATTTGCATATATTACAGCCGTATGTCCGATGCCTCCTAGGAAATTCAAGTCAATACATGTTTTGATGGCCGATTTGTAGTTATCGCATTCATAATAGGCCAGAACAGGGGCAAGTATTTCGACAGACAAAGGGTACTTTGAACCAACACCCTTTAAAGGTGCTATTAGAACCCTGGTATTTTCCGGTACATTTATACCGGCTTTTTCGGCAATAAAGGTGGCTGGTTTACCAACAATGTCAGGATTCATAGTTCCTTCCTCTTTCAGAACGGCATACTCTTCTAATTTTTTTGTTTCAGCCTCATCAAGAAAATAGCAATGCTGTCTTTCAAATTCTTTCCTGACTGCATTTGTTATTGCCTTTTCGACGATGATAGATTGCTCACTGGCACAGATTGTCCCATTATCAAATGTTTTTGATGAGATGATGTTTTCAACGGCAAAAGGGATATCTGCACTTTCATCAATTAATACAGGTACATTTCCTGGCCCGACCCCTATGGCAGGATTTCCTGAGCTGTATGCTGCATGTACAAGCCCTGTACCTCCCGTAGCTAATGTTAGTGCCAGGTTAGGATGAGACATAATAGCATGTGTAAATTCTCTTGAACCATGTTCTATTATTTGAATACAATCTTCTGGTGCACAAGCAGCCAAAGCGGCTATATAGCAAATATCAACTGTTTCTTTACAGCAGTTAAAGGCATGTCTTGGAGCACTGACGATCACCGGATTTCGGGTTTTCATCGAGATTAATATTTTAAAAAGAATGGTGGAGGTAGGGTTTGTGATAGGTATTATCGCAAAGATCGGGCCTAGCGGCTGGGCAATTTCAACAATACCCCTGATTGTATCTTCTTTGATAATCCCAACAGTTTTTTCATTTTTAATACTTTCATATACCAATTGTGTGGCCAGTACATTTTTAATCACTTTATGCTGCCATACACCAATACCGGTTTCTTCCTGAGCCATTTTGGCGAGCTTAATCCTGTTCGTTAATCCTGCCTTAAAAATATTCTCAACAATGCTATCGGTATCGGCTTGATTCAGTTGCTGGAATTCAGCTGCTGCCATGGTGGCTTTGAACATCAATTCATCAGCCACGCCTTGAATGTTACTCATACGCTTTAATTTTTAATATGTTTGATTAATGTTAATTTATTTAGTCCATTTGCTCTCTGGTAGCTAACATGATCGGCCAATGATTTGATAAAATGGACACCCAGTCCTCCGATTTTTCTTTCTTCAACAGGTTTGTTAACATCTTCTGATGTTGGTACTTCAGTTAAATTGAAAGCAATGCCATCATCTTCAATTAAGATTGATAATGTATTATCATTTTTTTTGAAAAACAGTTTTATTTCATGCACTGTATTATCGGAATAGGCGTGATGAATAACATTAACAACATATTCCTCAAGCAAAAGATTCAGTTCAAAAATAAGTTTTCCGGAAAAGCCCCATTCGGGGGAAAGTTCCTCCAGAAACGACTGAATTTTTTCAATCTCAGTGATTTCGTTTTTTAAAACCAAATGCGCTTGTTTCATTAATAATAAGATAATACCAATAAAGTTATATCATCAGACCTTTCTGCTTCAACGGTAAATTTGCCAACATCATCAAAGATAAGGTTTGTAATTGTTTTTGGGTTGCTGTTTAAACAATGTGATTCGATTAGGTTTTTCAAGCGTTCATCTCCGTAAAATCCGCCATCTTTACTGATTGCTTCTGTAATGCCATCGGTAAACAACACCAATGAATCACTTTTTTTCAATTTGATTGTCTCGTATTTATATTGATGGTTCTCTTTGATACCCAATGGAGGGCCGTGTGTTTGTTCAAGTTCTTCAACTTTTTGTTTTTGTGAAATCAGGTAGGGATAGTTATGTCCGGCGTTGCAATAATTCAACTCACCGGTTTTTAGATTTAGTAATCCCAGGAAGAAAGTAACAAACATCATGTTTTCGTTTCCTTTACTTAAACTGTTATTGATACTTTTTACAATTTCATTAACCTCTAGGGTTTTATTTGCCTTGGATCTTAACAGGGTTATAGTAATAGCCATAAGCAGGGATGCAGGCACACCCTTATCCGATACATCTCCAATAGCAAAACAAAGTGTTTCGTCGTCCAGAAAGAAAAAATCATACAAATCGCCACCCACTTGTCGTGCGGGCTCCAGTATGGCGTAAAGGTCAACATCTTCTCTTTCCG
>CBDUSM010000210.1:0-3655 GCA_965369825.1 uncultured Bacteroidales bacterium | reverse complement strand
CCTCAAGGCTAAACCCACTTCCTTCAGAATAAACCTTAAAATCCCTGAAAGAGTATGAAGTTGTATCAAAAACAAATAAATTTCCCGGTTGAACAATCCACGTAGTGTCATTAAAAACCATGGTGGCTTGTGAAATCCCTGCTGTTATTTCGGGGTAATTATTCATGGCCACAAACCCTTTCAACCCACCAATATCGCTCTCATCCGGGCCAATATCATTCCATTCAAAATTATAAATCAAACTATCATTCTTAATATGCATCTTCAATGCTAATTGATCCAGGCCTAACTTTAATGGCTGTTCTCCCTTTTTATCAATCAACCACAGATGCTTTGCGGTAGTATTTAGGAGAACCTCGTCATTGGTTGCACCAGTAAATAATGAACAATCTTCAAATTTCAATCCACCATACTCTATTAATGAAGAATTTGCATTAACATTGAAATGCTGTAGCTTCGAATTAACATTTCCATTAATATATGTATCCTTAGCTAACTTCAATAATGGAAAAAACAGATCACACATGCTTTCTGTATTCTTCAAATAGGCATTAAATGTAAAATCGCTTTCCGGGTTTTCCTTTTTTTCCGATGAAGATTGATTAAATGAAATATGATTATTCAAGATTTCCAGAAACGCTAATTGCATCTTGTCAAATCGAAAATGGCCTTCAATGTGGCTATCAATAAAATCTGAATTAAGGGATATATCCCTATGTCCTGATGAATCAACTTCTGAAACAATCCAGAAGGTATCGAGAAAATATCTTTTTTGTTTTTCAACATAAACAGTGCTGTCAAGCTTAATAAATCCATTAAGGTTATCAATACCATCACCGGTAACATTTATGGACATTTGAGTGGACAGGATAGCTGATGAATCTCTCTCTGAAACAGATAATTCAAACAGGTTAGCATGCCGGATATCAGCCTGGAAATCAAATCTTGGTGGTGTGGGTTTCAAGTCGATCAATCCAAAAAAATCAAGGTAGATCATTTCATCATTAACCGATATTGAACCCTTAAATGTCTGATCTGAAAAATGGCCTAAAAGGCTAATCTCCTCAAAGGCTTGCTCATTAAATTCAAGCGAATTGATCTCTCCGTCTAACTGAATATCCGCCGTTTCAAAGCTAATTCCTTTTCCATGTAGTTCAGATGAAGCATTCATTAAACCAAAATCATCCAAGCCAGTTAATAGTCCCACATCAGCCTTACTGACATTTATCTTTCCGATATATTCAATTTGACCCTCGCTATTTCTTTTCAACTCCAGATCGGTAGCAAGATTTCCAAGGTTAGTATAAAAACTTCCATAAGAGACAAAATCATTTACAAATCCTGTAAACTGCCCGCTAACCCTGATCAATCCTAACGCTTCAAGAAGAGGAGGAAAACACAAGGTATTATTCTCTATTCCAGGAAGATTGAATTGTTTAATATCATTAACGTGGGTAGTAAATTCCGTGGTATTAAAGTGTATAAACGTTTCCTGAATATCAGGAAGGCCATTCATAGAAATATTTCCAAAAAAAGTAGTGTATTGTCCATACTTTAAATAAAAATCTTTTGTTTTAAGATTAGAGATCGTTCCCCTGAGCTTCCCGGAGATATCGATATTGTTATTCACACCAATCATAGATGGAACAAAAAAAGCAATATCCCCCAGGCAAATTTTAGATGGCTTGATAGTAGAATTAATGGTAACCAACCTCATAAAATCGTTAAATGCGGATTGATCAGTGTAGGTAAAATCCAGGTCGAACATAATTTTTGAACGATCAGTTTCAATCCAGGTATAATATGAAGAGAGCTTGAAGGAAGAAAAAGCTACATGGCCAGCAAACTTCTTGAGCACAAACCCTGAATGGTCATTAAAAGAAATATTTCGGATATTTAGAAGTATTGAGTCTTTAAGCAACTCAAAATCCGAGATCTTGGCATTAATTCCGTCCAAATTTAAATCATGAAAATTGACTTGTTGTTTGATTGACGTCTCTTTGTTCCCCGGCTCATCCAAATATTTGAACCGGCAATTATTTAAATAAACGAACGAACAATGAACTGTCCACCCCCCATTTTGTGAAACCGTATCTTTATTCTTTAACTTATCAATTAATAAATTAAGATTAACCGAGCTATCAGAAGCATTTCTTATTAATACAAAACAGGTACTATCAAGAATAATTCTATTTAGCTTTACATAACGTTTTTTGGTACTGAATTTTTTTAAGCTTACCTGCACATTTGAAGCATAAACGAGGGTGTCGTTTTGCAGATCCATTATTTTTAAGCCTCTAATCTTCAACTCTCTGAAACCGGAAAGCGTTGCTTTATCTATACAAATTTCAGTGTTTAATTTTTTAGACAGATACCGGGCTCCTTTACGGGCAACCATTGTCTGGACCGCTTCAATCTGCAATACAGCCAGGAGAATTATCGGAAGAAGAATCAATCCCAGTAAAACAGAAAGTATTATCCTTTTTATCTTTTTTTTGATAATTTTGTCTTTTTACACCCATGACTTAAGTCATGGGTTAACAATATTAGCCCATGGATGTTTACATTTTAGGCATTGAATCATCCTGTGATGACACATCTGCTTCCGTTACAAAGAATAACGTAGTTCTTTCTAATGTAATTGCAAATCAGGAGATCCATAAAAAGTATGGAGGTGTTGTTCCTGAGCTTGCATCGAGGGCACATCAGCAAAATATCATACCAGTAATTGATAATGCCCTACGACTGGCAAAGGTAAGCAAAAAACAGTTGACTGCCATTGCTTTCACCCGTGGCCCGGGGCTTCTTGGTTCTCTTTTGGTTGGCACCTCTTTTGCCAAGTCGTTTGCTCTCGGACTTAAAATACCATTGCTTGAAATAGACCATCTTCAAGCCCATATTTTAGCACACTTCATCCAAGAAAAAAACAAATCACATTCCGTGCCAAATTTTCCATTTTTATGTTTGACCGTTTCAGGAGGGCATACTCAAATTGTTTTGGTAAAAGATTATTTTGATATGGAAATACTAGGCCGGACTATTGATGACGCGGCCGGTGAAGCTTTTGATAAAGCTGCAAAAATAATGGGGTTACCTTATCCCGGAGGCCCTCATATTGACAGATTAGCAAAGCATGGTAATCCCCTTGCGTTTCAGTTCCCAAGGCCCAGGATACCTGATCCTGATTTCAGTTTCAGTGGGTTAAAAACCTCTTTTCTATATTTCCTTCGTGACCGGCTTAAAGAAAATGATCAATTCATTGAAAATAACAAGCATGATCTAAGTGCTTCTATACAATTCACTATTGTCGATATCCTTCTTTCCAAGTTACTGGCTGCATCTAAAAAAACAGGTGTGACAGAGATCGCTATTGCGGGAGGAGTTTCTGCTAATTCACTGCTACGAGAAACTATCCTGAAGCAAAAAGAAGAACGAGGTTGGAATGTATTCATTCCGGCGTTACAATTCAGTACCGATAATGCAGCAATGATTGCCATTGCAGGCTACTTTAAATATCAATCAGGTCAATTTGCCGATCAAAAGGTTTCACCTTATTCAAGGAGTGGGAATTAACATGTTATTCGTGGTTGGTGGCTGGTCTTTTTTTTATCAGGGTTTCGTGGCATTTAGGCTTTTTATCTTCAAGGTTTTTTCT
>CBDUSM010000209.1:0-3664 GCA_965369825.1 uncultured Bacteroidales bacterium | reverse complement strand
CCAAAAATTGAAAAAATCGGATTTAAGACAAATATTAACTAATAGCAAAAAAATGGCTGAAACAGAATTGAACCAATGGGAAAAAAACTTTTATCAGGATCTTAACTCTAAATGGGAGAATTGGGGTAAAGAGAATGAGTACATCCAAAAAAACGGTTTTGCACTTTTTTACTCTCCTGTCATACCGAATCCTGATCTGATGATTATTGGATTGAATCCAGGTACTGATGATAATCCTTTTAATCCAGCAAAAGAGGCTCCTGGCTACCATGATTATTTTGAATTTGAAGGAACAAAGGATGATTACAAAATGGCTAAACAAATGAGGAAATTATTCAAGGACGATTTAGCCGACAAACTCCAAAAAAGTGTCAAACTTAACCGGTTGTTCTTTAGAAGTCACAACTACGCCACATGGATAAATAATGTTGATAAGGAATTGCGGATCAACATCGAAAATTACTGTCTGGTTATTGTTAAGAAAATCATTACCAGATTAAAGCCCAAAATCATTCTGTGTGAAGGCCTTGATGATCCATTTTATAAACTCGTTTCAATGTATTTGGAAAAAGAGGATATTTATGAGATTGGTGTGATCAGTAACAGGAAAAGAAGATTAATGCAACGCTTTGAACGTGAAGATATTACTATTCTCTCCATTCCTCATCCTTCCGGGTCAAAGGGATTGACAAATGAGGTCATGGACAGCATAACAGTCCTGCTTCGCACAGAGCTCAAAGATCATTTGGGACCATATCAGACATCTGATACCTGATATCATATATCTGATATGCAAAAAGCTTCCGCCAGCTGGCGGAAGCTTTTTGCTGTGGTACCACCTGGAATTGAACCAGGGACTCACGGATTTTCAGTCCGTTGCTCTACCAACTGAGCTATGGTACCGTTGTGTAATGGAGTGCAAAAGTAAATATTATTTCTGAAAAAATAAAATATCTGTGAAAAACATCTGTTTGCATAGGTTAATTTGTAATTTTACAGCTATTTGTTAGCCTGTAGCCTGTAGCCTGTAGCCTGTAGCCTGTAGCCTGTAGCCTGTAGCCAGTAGCCTGTAGCCAGTAGCCAGTAGCCAGTAGCCAAAATGAACTTAATCATCGACATAGGAAACACACTCACCAAACTCGCTCTGTTCGATAAGAATACCCTTGTTAAGCAAAAAACCATTCCCGGCCTCTCTGTTATTGAATTGACAGACTTCATTATTGACCCTCAAAATACTAATTCCGCTATTCTTTCATCTGTTAAAAATTACCCGGTAGCCCTGAGAAACTACCTTGCCGATAATGTTTACTTTATCGAGCTGACTGAAAAAACACCTATCCCGCTCCTAAATATGTACCAAACCCCTGAAACTCTTGGCAGAGACCGAATCGCAGCTGCCACAGGGGCAAATCACCTGTTTCCCGACCAACATATTTTGGTTGTCGATGCCGGAACCTGTATTACTTATGACCATATTGATAACAAAAATGAGTTTCTCGGTGGAAGTATCTCACCCGGTATTGATATCCGGTTTAAAGCATTACATACTTTTACTGGTAATTTACCGTTAGTAACGCGTGAGGAAGGATCTCCCCTGACTGGAAACTCAACACAACGATCTATTTTATCTGGCGTCATGCATGGAATATATGCCGAAATGGAAGGTATTATCCGCATGTATAAAACGAATTACCCTGATATTAAGGTCATTTTAACCGGAGGAGATGTAATTTATTTTGAAAAAAGATTAAAAAATCAGACCTTTGCATTCCCAAATTTAGTGCTGAGTGGATTAAATGTTATTTTAGGCTACAATAAGAAACTTGAGAAATAAAATTCGTTCATATATATTTTTGCTGGTTTTGCTCATAAGTTGTTTGTATGTACCAGCTCAATCAGATATTAATTCGCCCTATTCAGCTTTTGGTATAGGCGATCTGTATGGTAACCGCTCAGCCTATTATCTTTCACAGGGAGGAATAAGTATGGGGCTTAGCAATTCGCAATATATCAACTTTACCAATCCGGCATCATACCACGGTTTCGACAGCATCGCGTTTGTTTTTGAAGGCGGCCTTATCGGTGACTATGTAAGCGCCAGAACAGCCAAGGCAACCGCTCATTCACAAACCATGCAGCTGGGCTATCTGCTGATGGGTTTTCCTGTTACCAAATGGTGGAATGCCAGCATTGGCCTCACCCCTTACAGCTCCCTGGGGTATTTGATTTATGATGAACAGGTACTGGATAATATCGGCCTGGTGAATTATGTTTATGAAGGTTATGGAGGACTGAACCAGGTCTATTTTGGAAGTTCGTTTACCTTTTTCGATAAGCTTTCGCTTGGTTTTAATGCTGCCTATCTGTTTGGAGCTCTTAATTATGACAAGGTAGTTGATTTCCCCGATTCCCTTCATCTTTCCAGTTTCCGATTAGGAAATAATATGGTTGTTCACGATTTTTTATTTACTTTAGGGCTGCAATATTCCGGGAAACTGAACGACGATATTAGTATTACCATTGGTGGCATTTTTAATAACACAACCGATTTGAAAGCTACCACAGACCTGTTAGGTGTATCATATTTTGTAGGGAATGATAATGTAGATTTTGTAAAGGATACCGTTGTTTTTATCCAGGATGAAACTTATAAGGTTAGGTTTCCAATGGGTTATGGTGCCGGCATAGCAATCGAAGATACTGATCATTGGCTTGTTGGAGCTGATTATCAATTCCAGCGATGGAGCGACTTTACCTCATTTGGCATCTCCGATTCGTTGGCTAACAGCATGCGGTTTTCTATTGGTGGTTACTTTAAACCACAGGGCTCCGGTATAGAAAAATACTGGGAAAAAATACAATACCGATTTGGTTTCAGGTATCAAAAAACATTTTTGACACTCCGAAACAACCAAATTAATGAATTTGGCGCGACTTTTGGAGTAGGTTTACCATTGAGAGGAAACAAATCAACATTCAACCTGGCATTCGAGGCCGGTCAGGGAGGAACAACAAACAACGGACTGATAAAAGAAAGTTTTTTCCGGTTCACCCTTGGAATAGCAATTTATGAACGCTGGTTTATCAAACGAAAATTCTATTAATACATCATCACCATGAAAAAAACTTTAGTTTTATTTCTGACAGTATTAGCCATCGGCTCTTTTTACCCTGACGAAATGGTTGCACAGGACGCTCAAGCCAAAGGTCCAAAATACGGCCAGGACAGCGCCGCCTGTGTGATGAAGATATCTCTTTACCGTGAGTTTTATAAACAGTGGAAAGGCAGCGGTTATAAAAGCCCCGCCCTCCACGATGCCTTAGCTCATTGGCGTTGGGTCTTTAATAATTGCCCGCTTGGAACCCAAAATACATATGTTGATGGGGTTAAAGTATTTAACTACCTGATTAAAAAAGAAAAAAACGATGAACTAAAAGAAAAATATATCGATACCCTGATAATGATCTATGACCAGCGGATCGAGTACTTTCCAATTCATTATAAAACCCAAAAATCACAGGTGGGAAATATCCTTGGAAGAAAGGGTGTGGACCTTTACCAGTACCGGCCTAATAATACTGAAGAAATTTATGACATCCTGAAACAGTCTGTCGACCTTCAAGGCAATAAATCGCAAAGCGCTATCCTTGTTTATTATTTCAG
>CBDUSM010000208.1:0-3666 GCA_965369825.1 uncultured Bacteroidales bacterium | reverse complement strand
TATAGGTGCCCGACAAATTTTCCGGAAGTATCCATTATTTATAGAAAAAAATGGATGTTTTTTACAGTTTGTAAACCCAAACAAACTAATTATTCATTCGTATGAGACTATTATGCTTTTTTTCTTACATTTGGTTTTCATTTCAAAAAACAAAAAAACAAAAACGTATCTTAACTCATTAAACAAAAACAAAATGAAAAATCTAAAATTTCTCTCGCTACTCATTATCGTGCTAGTGATGTTTTCCTGTACACAGGAAAAGTATCAAGTTGTTACGAAAACCGATACAAATGGTTATACTTATGAGAGCGTTTCGAACGACCCGTTAAAAACACGCCTTTATACACTCGATAATGGCTTAAAAGTTTATTTAACCGTAAACAAAGACGAACCACGTATTCAAACCTTGATTGGTGTCAGGGCCGGGTCAACTTCCGACCCCATTGAAACAACCGGCCTGGCTCATTATTTCGAACATTTAATGTTCAAAGGCACACAAAAAATTGCTTCAACCAACTGGGAAGAGGAAAAACCGCTGTTAGATGAAATCTCCGAACTCTTTGAGCAACATCTTAACACGCAGGATCCTGATGAAAAAAAAGCTATCTATAAAAAAATTGATAGCATATCATTTCTCGCTGCAGGTTATGTCGCAACCAATGAATACGACAAAATGGTCTCCAGCCTTGGCGCCAAAAGAACCAATGCCGGCACCTCTTACGACCTGACCGTTTACATTAACGATATACCATCCAACGAACTGGATAAGTGGATGATGTTGGAAAGCGAACGTTTTGGCGATGTTGTCCTTCGTCTGTTTCATACCGAACTTGAAACAGTTTACGAAGAATACAATATGTACAATGATATGGACCGGAGCAGGGCCCGGGAAGTCCTGATGAAAGCACTTTTTAAAAAACATCCCTATGGACGTGATGTAATTGGGCTTCCTGAACACATTAAAAACCCTTCTTTAAACAATATTTATAACTTCTACGAAACCTTCTATGTTCCTAATAACATGGGAGTTATACTGGCAGGGGATTTTGATATGGAGGAAACCATTATGATGGTTGACAACTATTTCGGGAATAAAGAATATAAACCGCTTCCCGAAATCATCCAACCAGTAGAAGATCCTATTACTGAGCCAATTATAAAAGAACTCTTCGGGCCTGATGCCGAATTTATGAACCTTGCCTTTCGTTTTGACGGTGCCGGATCGGAAGATGAAAAATATGTTACCCTTATCGACTTGGTACTGAGTAACAGCCAGGCCGGTTTGATCGATCTCAACTTAAACCAACAACAAAAAGTATTAAGAGCCGGGGCTTATCCAAACTTTATGAGAGATTACGGAATGCATACTTTTTATGGCAATCCCCGCGAAGGACAAACATTGGAAGATATTAAAGACTTACTACTTGCAGAAATCGACAAAGTTAAAAAGGGAGAGTTTGACGACTGGATGCTGGGAGCCGTTATCAACGACATGCGTCTTTCAGAGATACGCAGGCAAGAAAGCAATGGAGCAAGAGCATTTACACTTTTAAGCGAATTTATTAATGGTATTAACAGAAAAGACCAATTGAGTACTATTGATGAATTGGAAAAAATCACCAAAGAAGAATTGGTCAACTTCGCTAACAACCATTACAAAGATAATTATGTGGTTGTTTATAAAAGGTTTGGAGACAAAGATGAGGTTGACAAAGTGGAAAAACCACCCATCACACCAATACCTGTTAACAGGGAATACCAATCTGATTTCTTTAAGGAGTTTGCAGCTATTGAATCGGAAAACGTAAGTCCGGTATTTGTAGATTTTGAAACGGCGATATCAAGAGATGCGATAGCCGATGGTGTTGAATTCTGTTACCTGAAAAATGAAACCAATGAACTTTTTTCCCTGAACTATATCATCGATATGGGCAAAAATCATAACCTGAACTTACCGATTGCTGTAAATTATTTACCCTACCTGGGAACGGATAAATTCACGGCTGCTGAATTGCAACAGGAGTTCTTTAAGCTGGGAATCAGTATGGGTGTAAGTACCGGGAACGAAAGATCGTACGTTTACATCTCCGGCCTGCAAAAATCATTCGAAAAAGGGATGGAACTGTTGGAGCATGTGCTTTCCAATGTCCAACCTGATCAGGAAGCATACGACGAATACGTGAAAGGTATATTAAAGAAACGGGCCGATAGTAAGCAAAATAAAAATTCCATTCTTTGGAGTGCTATGTTTAATTATGGCAAATATGGCCCAACATCATCATTTACTGATATTCTTTCAGAAGATGAGCTTGTGAGCCTGGACCCCCAAGTACTCATCAACCTTTTAAAAGAAATTTATTCATACAAACATAAAATCTTTTATTATGGGCAGGATGATATGGCAAATACCCGGGAAATGATCCAAAAATACCATGTTATTGCGGATGAACTTAAAGAGTACCCGGAACCAACAAAATACATTGTGCTGGATTCTGATAAAAATAAAGTTTATTTTGTCAATTACGATATGACACAGGCCAATATCATCTTCTTGTCAAAAGATCAGCTTTTTGATAAAGACCTTATTCCTCCTTCCAGATTATTTGGCGAATACTTTGGCGGAGGGCTTTCCTCTATTGTGTTTCAAGAGATAAGAGAAGCCAGGGGCTTAGCGTATTCTGCGTTTGCCGCTTATGCTGTCGCCGGAAAGATAGACAAGCACAACTTTATCTATGCCTTTATCGGTACCCAAGCCGATAAACTTAGTGATGCCACGGAGGCTATGCTTTCCCTGATGAACGATATGCCAAAGGCAGAAAAACAATTTGAACTTGCAAAAGAATCTACAATCAAAAAAATCAATACCGAACGCATCATTAAATCCAGGATATTCTGGACTTATATGTCGAACATGGACAAAGGAATTGATTATGATATTCGAAAAGACGTATATGATCTGGCTCAAACAATGACCCTGGATGAAATGGCAGCCTTCTTTAATGATCACATCAAAGGAAAAAAATACACCTACCTGATCATGGGAAACAAAAATGACCTTGATTTTAAAGTATTAGAAAAAATTGGCGATGTTCAAGAACTTACGCTTGAAGAAATTTATAATTATTAAAAACATCGACAATAAAAAAAGAGCCTACCAAGGCTCTTTTTTTATAAAAGCCCTTTCGCATGCTTCTCGCCAATCACCTTGAGCATGTCATCAGCCATAACATCAAGGGTGAATTTAGGATCCCAACCCCACTCTTCACGGGCAGCAGAATCATCCATATTATTTGGCCATGTTTCGGCTATGCCCTGACGTACCTGGTCAACATCATACTCCATTTCAAAAGCAGGGAGGCGCTTTTTGATTGCGTTGAAAATGATTTCAGGATCAAAACTCATCGCGCTGACATTAAATGCATTCCGATGTTTTAACTTCGATGGGTCCGCTTCCATCAAATCAATAGCAGCATCCAGCGCATCTGGCATGTACATCATATCCAGGAAAGTTCCTGCCTTTAAAGGACAAGTGAATTTTTCGCCTTTGACTGCCGCATAGAAAATCTCTACCGCATAATCAGTAGTGCCTCCGCCGGGAAGTGTTACATTAGAAATGATGCCTGGGTAGCGCAAACCACGAGTGTCAACACCAAACCTTTTGAAATA
>CBDUSM010000207.1:0-3718 GCA_965369825.1 uncultured Bacteroidales bacterium | reverse complement strand
TCAGGAAACCGGAATCAGGAAACCGGAATCAGGAAACCGGAATCAGGAAACCGGAGACGGGAGAAAAGAGACATCCATATAATAATCATTCATTTTATCCCGGCTCACATATACAACAATGGTTTGGTCTTCCTGAATAAATGAGGAAGGGTCAAACCAGTAGCCAATAACCTCCTCCTTTTCTTTTGTCTATTTATTCGTCCAACAATTATTCCCATTCCAACCAGGAAAAATACGATGCCAAACAGAGTAACAATTACAACACCATCTACAACCTCACTTTCACTGATAAAAGTTGCTTTTGCTTGAAACATAAAATAACCTACTATTAATAACGCAGCTCCAACAAAAACAAAAATGTAACTAACAATCTTAATTTTCATAATAACCTTTTTTATAAATAATCCTGAAATACAGCAAAAATTTCAATTGTTATTTCAACAGTCTGCATAAATTTGCATGGAGAAGTCATGTAGGTTATACTTTAGTAGATAGAAAAAATCGTCATCATGGATATCATACAAACTAGTATCACGAAAAAATCAGGAGAGAGAGCCTTGTTTGATCCTGAAAAACTAAAACGCTCGCTTGAACGATCAGGTGCTGGAGAAAATGAAATACTGGAGATCGTTGACAAGGTTAAAGTTAAATTGTATGACGGCATATCAACACATAAAATTTATCAGATGGCATATGCCATCCTAAAAAAACGATCACACAAATCAGCAGGCAGATATCGTTTAAAAAGAGCCATTCTTGACCTGGGGCCAACAGGCTATCCTTTCGAACGATTTATAGGTGCATTGCTTAAAAACCAAGGTTATAAAGTTCAGGTTGGGATTATTGTACAAGGCCATTGTGTGCAGCATGAAGTAGATGTTGTAGCACAAAAAGAGAACAAAAAAATAATAATCGAATGTAAATTCCATAGGAATACCAGCCGTAAAAGTGATGTGAAAGTGTCGCTGTATATTCATTCACGGTTTCTTGATATAAAGAAACAATACGAAAAATCTATTGAAGGAAATACCCATTTTCATCAGGGATGGTTGGTCACCAATACCAGATTTACCAATGAAGCCATACAATATGGCAAATGTGCAGGTCTAAAATTAGTCTCCTGGGATTATCCCCATCAAGGAAGCCTGAGAGAATGGATCGATAATTCAGGACTTCATCCTATCACAGCATTACAGACAGTTACAAAAAAAGAAAAGCAGCAGTTATTAGAGAACGAGGTAGTTTTATGCCGCGAATTAGTTGGAAATGAAAAATTACTGCGGAGTATTGGCATCAGGGAAAGGATGATACCGAAAATTATTAATGAAGCGAAAGAATTAATAACACCAACAAAGTAGGGGTGTAAAATAGTCGGCAGTAGCCAGTAGCCGGTAGCCAGTTGAACTTTAAACCTTAAATCTTAAACCGTTAAGTAGTGTTGATGGTAAAAGATTTATTCTTTTCTGTCAGCAGGCTCACAACAATTACAGCGAAGAATGCAAGTACAAACGAAGCAAAACGCACGCTAAGCATATCATCCAGAAAAGAGATCTCTGACCAGATTATTGTGGAAACGGTTCCAGTAATCATCCCTGCCAATACACCTTTTGCGGTTGTACGCTTCCACTTCAACATCAGAAATAAAGCCGGGCCAAAAGAAGAACCCAGTCCTGCCCAGGCATAGGAGACCATTGAAAAAATCAGTTTCTCAGAAGTTATAGCAATCAGAAAACCCATCAGGCCAACAATCACAGTGATCATCCGGCTTAGGTTCAGGAGTACTCTTCCTGATACATTTCTACCGAGTGTTTTATGGTAAAAGTCTTCTATTACCGATGAAGTAATGACCAGTAACTGGCTATCTGCAGTTGACATCATAGCAGCTATAGCGCCTGAAATAAACAGACCTGCCAGCCAGGCAGGAAGCAGTGATTTGGCCAGATGGGGCATAACATGTTCCACATCAGTAAAATATCCATTTCCATATAAGGCCAGCCCAACAACACCGATCATTATTGCGCCGGTAAAAGCAGGAACAGCCCAAATAAGTGCAATGCGTCGGCTTACTTTTATCTTTTTAGCATTTTTTATCGCCATAAACCTCGTTAAAAGGTGAGGCTGTCCCATATATCCAAAACCCCAGCTCAATCCGCTAACGACCAAAGCAACGGCTGCCCATCCTGTAGCCCCACCAAAAACATTGGCATATTCATGACCAGATGAAGATAGGGCTGAAGAAATAGTAGCCCCTTCTGAATAAATCTCTATTATTCCAGCCACAGGAAGGATCACCAATGTTCCTATCATGAGCATTCCCTGGATAAAATCAGTCCATGCAACGGCAAAAAAACCTCCCATCATGGTATAAAAAATAACTATAGCTGTGCCTATTACAACTCCCCAGAATTGAGGGATATCAAAGGTGACATCCAAAATCTTGCCAGCTCCGTTGAATTGAGCTGAAAGATAAAAGGTAAAAAAGAACACGATGATCAAAGTTGCCACCATACGAATCAATCCACTGTATTGGCCTAACTTCTCGGCAAAAAAATTGGGTATTGTAATAGCCTGGACCCGTTCCGATTCAACACGTAGATCTTTCGCAATAACAAACCAGTAAAAAAATATGCCCAACACACATCCAAGGGCATCCCACATCGATAAGAAACCAAATGCATAAGCTGCACCCGGCAATCCTAACAAAAGCCACACCGACTCGCCTGAAGCCCTTTCAGATAAAGCAACCACCCAAGGGTTCAGCCCACGGCCGGCTAAGAAGAAATCCTGATGGGTTTTATTTTTTCGATAAGTAAGAAACCCCACTACAAGGACAATAACTAAATATACAAGAAAGCCAAGCAGCGTGTAGTCCATTTACTAATATATTAATGTTATTATCGTCCATTCACTTCCATCTCCAGCGCTATCCCAAACGTGTTAAATACCGATTCATTAATTTCTTTAGCAACCTCCATAATCTCTTTCCCGGTTGCATGCCCATAATTCACCAACACAAGTGCCTGTTGATCATATACACCAACATCCCCTCTGCGAAATCCTTTCCATCCACAAAATTCTATCATCCAGCCTGCTGCCAGCTTATGACTTCCATCACTCTGTTCAAAAGAGATAATTCCCGGAAAGCGCTCTTTAAGATTCTCATACATGGCCTGACTAACCAGCGGGTTCTTAAAAAAACTCCCGGCATTTCCGAGCACCTCCGGGCCAGGCAATTTCCGGTTCCTAATGTTAATAACGGCCTCCCTGATAGCTTTTAGGCAAGGATCCTTAATAGCCATATCTGCCAGCTCTTTTTCAATTGATCCATAACTGGTATTAAAAATCGGTTTCAGGGATAGTCTTAGCGTAACCGACAAAATCAAATACCGATCTTTCAGTTCTTTCTTAAAAATACTGGTTCTGTAGCCAAAATTACATTCCTTATGTGTGAATGTTTTTCGTTCGCCAGTTTCTAACGCAATGGCTTCCAATTCAACAAACAGATCTTTAAGCTCAACCCCGTAAGCGCCAATATTTTGAATGGGTGCAGCCCCAACACGGCCAGGTATCAACGATAAATTTTCAATACCACCATAACCGTTTTCAACACAGAACTGCACAAGATCATCCCAAATTTCACCGCCATAAGCTTTGACATAAACAAGGTTCTTCTCTTGTTCAATAACTTCTATCCCTTTTATATTGATCTTGATAATGG
>CBDUSM010000206.1:0-3720 GCA_965369825.1 uncultured Bacteroidales bacterium | reverse complement strand
CTCAGACCGGAGAACCGAAGATAACTTCTAAAGGTGCATCCTCTCAGATATATAACAATGTTGGACTTATTCAGTATTACTTTGTCACAGGGGATGAACGTGCTCTGTCTTATGTCCTGAAATCTGTTGAGATCCACAAAACATATGCCCACGATGAGGAGCTTGATGGCTATTATATGAAGCTAAACCGGGATTTGAGTGTTAGTGATTCTTCCAAGGCCAAACATTCACATTACGGACAGGGTTCGCTGATGCCATATCTTATTATGGCTACCAGGGATTCGGAGGTGATAAATTATTCAAAGCATCTGGCCGATATAAGTATAGAACGGATGTACGATACTGTAAATAACTGGATATTAGGATATCCCAACGGATTTGACCGTAAGTGGAATTATGTTCCTTTTCTGGTGGATGGAAAAGAAAGCATATATCTGGGAGCATGTTCAACCGCCTCGTTATTCTTTTTACATCTATATAATTTAACCGGAGAAGAGAGCTATCTGAAGAATGGCAGGGCTTTGGGTGACCAACTCTGTCAGTATGGATGGGATAAGGAACAGGGCAGATGGTTTAATTCAGTAGAGAAAGCCCCGCCTTATAGTCTTACCGGCTCACAACAAAATTACTGGTGGGTTCAGATCTACGGCGCATTTCTGCAACTTCAACTTTACCATGTTACCCAGGATGAGCAATATCTGGAAAATTTTAAAAAAACCGAGCTCTTTTATGAAAATCACTTCAGGGATCATGAATATGGAGGTATTTATTTAGGGGTTGCTCCGGATAGATCATTTATGGGGAAAGGCGAAAAAGCGGGGTCGTGGCATACCTCATTTCACGAAATTGAGCACGGATTTCTCAACTATCTTAACCTCAATCTTTTTGTGAACAAGAAACCTGTGGTGCTCCATTTTAAATTAGATGGCCCGAAGAAACATTTCGTTTCGCCAGTGTCTGATCCGGAAGTGCTAATTGCCGGTGTCCGGATAGATGGCAAGCCCTGGACCAATTATGATGCAAAAGAACGCAGCATTACATTACCCGCCGGTAAAAATATAGATGTAGAAGTGACACTTGCACCAACTGGTGATTTTAGAACTGACAAGAGATAAAAGTGACGTTTTATTTACTAGAAATTTAATAGTGAGAAATACAATATACCTGTTGCTGAAAAAGCTTTAACACAGGCCATAAATCTGGAAATGAATGATTTTTTCAAAGAGCAGGATATAGAAGAAATGGGTATGGCAATTGAAAAAGTTGCCAGGTATTACCTGGAAAAACGATAGTTTAACTTTTTATTTATAGTATTTTTCTCTGTGGTAACACCTGAAAAATCAAATAAACATTAATGGTGATAGAAATGGGTAAGAAACTTAGGATAGGAATAGTTGGTTGTGGAGCGATATCGGATATACATGCACAGGCTATTCAACAATCAAAAAATGCTGAACTTATTTCAGTATTCAGCCGTAGTGAAAAAAATGCTTGTCGTGTTGGTGAAAAATATGAAACAAAGTGGAGTGTGGACTGGGATGAATTTATTTCTGATCCGGATATTGATGCTGTTTCAATTTGCACGCCAAATGGAAATCATCTCAACTATGCAAAGAAAGCAGCGGAAGAAGGAAAACATGTTATCCTTGAAAAACCAATTGAAGTAACCCTGAGACGTGCAAAAGAACTTATAGATGTATGCAATAAGAATAATGTTCAATTAGCGGTTATTTATCAAAATCGTTTCATCACGGAGGTAGAAGAATTGAAAAGGCAAATTGATAAAAACAAGCTTGGCAGGTTATTTATGGGCGATGCTTATATAAAATGGTTCCGGTCGCAGGATTATTATGATAGCGGCGCCTGGCGCGGTACGCCCGATTTAGATGGCGGCGGTGTTCTTATCAACCAGGCTATTCATACCATCGATTTGTTGCAATGGCTGATGGGTGATGTTGAAACCGTTTTTGGACAGGTTGGGACATTTACCCATAAAAGGATTGAAGGCGAAGACAATGCTGTAGTAACACTTCGTTTTAAAAGCGGCGCCATTGGTGTGATTGAAGCCTCCACATCCGTTCAACCGGCTCAATCAAGACGTATTGAGCTTCACGGTGAAAAAGGCAGTGCTGTTATTGATGATATTAATGTAAAAATTTCTGTAAAAGGTGAAGCTTCGGATGAGGATGAAAAAGATGAAAATAGTGGTGCAAAATCATCCGGCTCTTCCAGTCCCTTTGGAGGTTTTTCTATTGAACCGCATAAAAATCAATTTGAAGCAATTGTGGATGCTATTAACAATAATGAAATGCCACCCGTCTCAGGTGAAGATAGTTTAAAATCGTTAGCGATTGTTTTGGCGATTTATGAATCATCAAGAACAAATGCTATGGTTAATTTAGATGATTTTAGTAAAAGATAAATTGATGTTCCATCTGTTTCGGATTTATTAACCCTAACATCATATATACAGGAAGCCTTTATTCAGGTTAAATATTATGCAAAACAGGTTTAAAAAAATACTGGCACTGATAGGACCGGGATTATTCTTAATTGGCTATAATATCGGAACCGGAAGTGTCACTACCATGGCATCAGCGGGATCACGATGGGGCATGTCCCTGATCTGGACGGTGGTGCTGTCTTGTATCTTTACTTTTATTGGTATATGGGCTTTTAGCAAGTACACACTGGCAACCGGTGAAACGATTCTATATGCTATTAAAAAGCGATTTCCTTTTGGCAGACCGATCGCTTTTTTTATTATGTCTGCCCTGATTATTGCCGAGTTTATGGGTGTCTCGGGTTTAATGGCTATTGTAGTCGATATTTTACAGGAATGGATTTCGATTACTGTCGGTTATTCATCATGGATAGTAAAAATAGTCATTACTATTTCGCTGGCTTTTATCCTTTTTGTGATTTTATGGCGAGGTCAATATCAGTTTTTAGAGAAAATTCTGGCTATTACAGTAGCGATTATGGGTATTTGTTTTATTGCCACAGCTTTTTTTATCGTACCTTCCTGGGGGATGATTGTTTCTGGTTTGGTTCCGGCAATACCCAAAGAATCAACTGCGACCCTGATCATTGCCGGAATGGCAGGCACCACCTTTAGTTCGGCCATGTTATTTTGCCGCAGCATTACGCTAAAAGAAAAAGGGTGGACACTGTTACAAAGTGGAAGGGCACGAATCGATGCAATCATTTCTGTTATTGCCATGTTTGTACTCAGTATTTCGGTGATGATCTGTGCCGCCGGGACGCTATATGTGATCGGCAAACCTATTGAAGAAACTCTTGACATGGTTAGAATTCTTGAACCGCTTGCAGGAAATTTTGCCATTACACTCTTTATGATTGGAATTGTCGGTGCAGGTGTATCCAGTCTGATTCCCACTATTTTGATCGCCCCGTGGGTCATTTCCGATATTACTAAACAGAAGATAAACCCGGGTTCCCGGCTGAATCGGATTTTTATAACGATTGGAATTATGATCGCCATGATAGGCCCGTATTTAAAAACCAAGCCTGTTTCTCTGATGATCCTGACTATGGCTCTCCTGGCAATCATTCTTCCATTGTCAACAATCGGTATTACAGTTTTACTTAACCAGAAACATTTGGGAAAAAACAAACCCACTATATTGATGAATCTTGGCTTATTCGCAACAATTGTTTTCTCGTTTATTGTGTCATATTTCGGTGTGGTTGGTATTT
>CBDUSM010000205.1:0-3731 GCA_965369825.1 uncultured Bacteroidales bacterium | reverse complement strand
CAATCCTTCTGATCCATTTAGTGCATTATAATTCTCCCAATTTGTATCATCCTGATAGAGTTCATCGTAGATAATGGCATCAACAAACTGGTTTTCGTCAAATTCACTGATCATGTAATTTTTTGCATCAAAAATATCTTCCCATGTATATGTATCGATTGCAAATGATTTATCATCATCGACCTGATATAATAAGAGATAAGCCCCAACCAACCCAAGGATAATGATCGAAGCAGCCCATGCCAACTTTGTAATTGCTTGTAATCTGATCGTTTTTTGTGTTGGGCTGTTTGACCGGATCGTTTGCTTTTCAACTTTCTCACTAATAGTTGAAGAAAGTTCTTCAAAATAACCATCAGGAACAATAAACGGATTAGTTTTATTGACAGGGGGAAGCTTAAAAGTTTCTTTTTCAGGGGAATGGACTTCCATGTTTTTTCTGTTTTTTTTTCCAGTCATTTCATATTTGATTCATTTGACCTTAAAAAGTTTAATCATTGAGACATATATTTTTCAATTTTTTTTACAGCATGATGGTATGATGCTTTCAAGGCCCCTACCGATGTTTTTAGAATCTGTGACATCTCTTCATATTTAATCCCATCATAATATTTCATGTTGAAAACCAATCGTTGTTTTCTCGGCAGTTTCAGAATAGCTTGCTGTAGTTTATGCTGAATTTCATCACCCGTAAAATAATTATCATCGTGTAGTATTTCAGCTAATCTGTTTTCAACATCTGCCAGGGGAAGTAAATACATTTTACTTCTTTTTTTTAGAAAACTCAAGGCTTCATTTGAAGCTAGTCTGTAAATCCAGGTGTAAAGCCGCGATTCTTCTCTGAAGTGCTCCAGCCCATTCCATATTTTAATGAAAATATCCTGGGTTATATCGTTCGTGTCATCATGATCAATGACCATGCGCCTGACATGCCAGTACACTTGTTTCTGATAAGTATTTACCAGGAGAGCAAATCCTGCTTTTCGGGAGTTGCTTTTATGAAATAGTCTCAGAATCTCTCTATCGATGTCCGCGGACATTAGTACTTGCTTTTTGGGTTGTTAGACACCAAACGTTGGATAAAGTTTAATAATACGCTACTAATGTTTGTAAAGCTTAAGATTGGTTGTGATACCCGACTCAATATGAAACGATTTCTCAATAGTGTAAATAGATTCGCTCATATATTTCGAACGAAAAACCACTCGGTAATTTCCGGGTTGCAGAAGGAGTGATTCACGCAAATAGTCATCCCGCATATCATAGATCCATCTTAATTCATTGTTTTCTTCTACGTACAAGCTGCCATATCCATTAACAGATTTCTGAATAACAACTATTCCGGGCTGTGGGATTTCAACAGTTGTGGTATGACTTTGTGATACCTCAACATCCTCCACCAATATACGGGGAAGGCAAAGAATCTCCAGGTCGTATTGGCCTGTCAGGTATTTTTTAGTATTTCCAAAAGTTTGAATATTCAGCGTTTTCATTTTTCCATCCTCTCGCACGATGCATCTCAGGCCTTTAACAGTTCTACCCGAACTACCTACCTTAAGCTGAATATACCCCTGGGGAGCGTATACAGGAATGACTGTATGTTTGCCTGGTGTCAATTTGATGTTATTGGCTTTTACAGATGGAAGCGTATGAACAACAACATTGTAAGTAATAAGAGGGTCAATTGTAATCGTATCCGGCAAACCTTTGTTGTTTAACGTATGAATGAAGTTATATTTTATCAAACCGGAAAAACTGTCGTAAAATGTCATATTTACATTCGTTTCTGTTGGCTTGCCATAGGTGTCGAGAAGGTTTACCT
Source organism: uncultured Bacteroidales bacterium (assembly GCA_965369825.1). Taxonomy (GTDB): domain Bacteria; phylum Bacteroidota; class Bacteroidia; order Bacteroidales; family JAGONC01; genus JAGLWB01. The sequence continues at coordinate 1,909 of CBDUSM010000205.1, read as the reverse complement.
GGGCTGTAGTAGAGTTCAGCGCTTGTGAGATGACCACATTAAGAGCCTTACGAAAGGCCACCTCACTGGAAGCATCATAATAAGTTCCTACACAATCAAAAGCATCACTGAAGTTTCGTCCAATGCCAATAATGAATGGTTTCAAAGCAATACCGCTTTTTTGAAGTTGCCTGGAAACGGCACAGGGGTCCCCACCACATTCTTCAATTCCATCGGTTATTAATACAATGATATTTCTGCAATTCTCACAAGGAGTGAAATCTTTCTCAGCTTGTTGCAACGAATAGGCAATCGGGGTTGTCCCTTTTGGAGTTAAGGTGCTAAGTATATGTTTTATTCTTATTGCATTGTTTGCCCCAAACCCTACTTCAAGCCTTGTATCATCACAGTCCTGTGGAGGGTAGTTTTTTTGATGCCCATATACCCTGAGCGCCATTTCAAGATTTTCAACATTCGCTAAACTATCCAGAATATTTGAAAGCAATTCCCTGGCAATTTTGATTTTTATATCACTTTGCCAACGGCCATACATACTTTGTGAGGCATCAAACACAAAAAGGATTCTGGTTGTTGGCTGTGGAGGCTCTCTATCACTGTCGACCTGACTGAACAAAGGAACAGACAGTAAAAGAAAAATGACTAACGATATAGAACTGACTGACTTATTCAATTTCTAAAGTAATTTCTTGTTATATGCAAAATTTTACGTTGATAACGCTAAAACTCCTGACTCTGGTATTCAAAAGGTGAAAATTAGTACTATGTAAGCTTATATTACTGTTAATTCTACTTATATGTATGAATCCAGGATAAAGTTACATTTCTTGCTGATTATTTAGACAATAACAGACATGGGATTATGTTTTTACAGAGTCAGGAAATTTCGAATATCGTTATTCGTTATTCGTATATCGAATATCTAACATCCTTCTTTCTTTTCTCTTTGTTTTTTGTTCTTTGTTCTTTGCTCTATTATCTTTGCTCTATTATCTTTGTTCTTTTATCTATCTTCTATTATCTTTGTCGTCAAATTGATACAAAAATTATGCGAACAATTCTGATAGTAGTTATTGTTGTTATATCGCTGGTTATCAGTATTCCACAAGGAAATACTGCTGCCACTCCAGTTGATACATTGATTTACCAATCCTATGATACAACCTGGGTCGATTCGGTGATGAGCTCTTTAAGCCTTGAACAAAAAATTGCCCAACTTTTTTCAATTAGAGCTTATTCGAACAAAGATAAGAAGCATAAAAAGAAGATAGCATCCCTCATAAAAAAATACAATATTGGAGGATTGACATTCTTTCAGGGCGGGCCGGTCAGGCAAGCTCTACTTACTAACTATTATCAGGAATTATCACAAACACCGCTACTCATTATGCAGGATGCTGAATGGGGACTGGGCATGAGACTGGATAGCACTTATTCATTCCCCTACCAATTGACTATGGGAGCTATGGTTAATGATAGCCTTGTATATGCAGCAGCTTCGGAAATTGCCGGCCAGCTTAAAAGGATTGGTGTTCATGTTAATTTAGCTCCGGTAGTGGATATTAATAACAACCCTCACAATCCGGTAATTAATTACCGTTCTTTTGGTGAAAACAAATATAATGTTGCGTCAAAAGGGCTTGCTTACATGCAAGGCTTGCAGGACCATGGCATCATTGCAACGGCAAAACATTTTCCCGGACATGGCGATACCGATGCTGATTCTCATCAAACCTTACCGGTTATTCAACATACAAAGGAGAGGTTGGATAGTATTGAATTATTCCCGTTTAAAAAACTGATCAGTGAAGGGCTGTGCGGAATCATGATCGCACATTTATACCTGCCTGCTTTTGACGATGATAAAAATCTGCCTTCAACTCTTTCCGGGAACCTGGTTACAGGCCTGCTA
>CBDUSM010000204.1:0-3739 GCA_965369825.1 uncultured Bacteroidales bacterium | reverse complement strand
CTGAGGCGAAATAAGCCAATCGTTATTTTGAATTAGTTCAAGACAACCAAAACAAGCACCAAACTTCATACCGGAATGAGGTTGAATGCCCTGATCTGCCATAGGAGGGTTTGTGTTGGAAGGGTTGAATACAATAAAAGCCATTGGATCATGATCATTGGGAAAAGTATACCCTACAATACCATACGTATCGGCTCCGTCAACATCAATTACAGTCCATGGTGAAAATTCAAGAGAGAAGTCCTCAATTCCCTCAAAATCAAGCTCGTAATCTGTCCTTAATCCATTTGAGTTATTGGTTCGAGATTGATTTGCAATAACCAATGTTTTTGTCGTCTTAGCTTGACAGTATTCGCGCTTTATAACCCCTGACTGGGAAAAACCAACAGAAGTTGTAAAAACAACGATTAAAATCGGTACAGAAATTTTAAAAAAACTTTTCATTCTCATAATTTTTATTGATTTAAGCATGTAAATGTAAAAAACTATTTAATGTTACACTAAAAACAGATGGTTGTTTTGTTCAAAAAAACAGTGCTAAATATTATTTTGATGTACTGGTGATAGTTTAAATAAAATTTTATGTATCAAATCTTTGAGAATCTCTGTGGCTTCTTTGAGGTACATCCTGCAATTTTTTTCAGGTGTCATTGATTTATTCGAAATGATAAATCAGGAATATTTAATGAGAAATATTAATCAGGAATAACCAATAACAAATAAAAAATGAGGAAGTTTTTGTATCAATGATGATACTTTTCATTCCCAGAATAGTAAACGCTCTGTATAATTGCTCGAAAAAAAGAAGCCTTATCATCTGGTGCGAGAATGTCATCTTAGATAAAGATACAACACTGTTGGCCTTTTCATAGATCTTTTCATGAAAACCAAATGGCCCGCCAATGACAAAAAGGAGATTTTTGATACCTGCATTTAGTCTCCCCCGGATGAACGAGGCAAATTCCTCAGAGGAATATTGTTTTCCTTTTTCATCAAGTAAAATAATATGATCATCCGGCTTGATCTGTTTTAAGATCAGCTTAGCTTCTGCCAGTTTATGCATCTTAATGGATAGATTTTTATTTGATTTGATGGCAGGAATAATTATTACTTCCACGGGAATGTAATGCTTCAACCTATTTTCAAATAAATCCAGTTCCTTCTTTAAATAGTCTTTCCCGGTTTTGCCTATCAATAAAGTAGTAATTTTCATGAATCTTTTTATTAATTCCACCTATAGTCATTATATCATTATATCATTGTATCATTGTATCATTATATCATTAATCTTATTATTTTTGTCATAAAGTTAGATATTTTTTTTAAAGATCATTTTTGGTTTAGTATTTGTAACAAGATTAACAGATAGCATATTATTATGAAAACATCACCAATTATATTTTTGATCTCATTTTTTCTCATAACAGGATTTGCCTATTCCGTTCCTCAATCAGTAACAACAGAGATAACAGCTGCTATTCGAGCGGCTGATGATAAAAAATTAGCCGTTTATTTAAATAATACAGTGGATCTTACATTACCAGGTAATGAAGGGACTTACAGTAAAAACCAGGCGCAATTGATCATAAAAGATTTTTTCTCCAAAACGCCCCCTGAATCTTTTGAAATAAACCATGAAGGGGCATCAAACAACGGATCACTCTATTTAATAGGCACTTATAAAGCAACCGGTAAAACTTACAGGGTTTATATGTTAATCAAAAAAATTTCGGGTAAATACCTTATTCAGCAATTGCAGTTTGAAACTGATTAGTGCTTTTATTATTATCGATTTTTTAGCCATTATCTTATGACCATTGATTATCTAATAGAACTTGCCATGCGAGAGGACCTTGGAGATGGTGACCATACCAGCCTGGCAACAATTCCGGCTTCAGCAAAAGGGAAAGCCAGGCTGATGATAAAAGAAAACGGAATATTAGCGGGGATGGAAATAGCTAAGAAGGTTTTCTCAAAGATTGATCCTGATACTATCTTCAAGCCATTGCTTTCTGACGGCACTAACATAAAAAAAGGAGATGTTGCCTTTGTTGTTGAAGGCAAAGTCATCTCTCTGCTTTCGGCCGAGCGGCTGGCTTTGAACTTCATGCAACGTATGAGTGGAATAGCCACCTATACCCACACACTGGTCAGCCGGATTGAAGGGCTTGACGCTAAACTTCTCGACACACGAAAAACGACACCTCTTCTCCGCAAAATTGAGAAACTTGCGGTCAGGATCGGTGGAGGTTACAACCACCGCTTTGGGCTTTACGATATGATCATGATCAAGGATAACCATATTGACTTTGCAGGGGGTACTCGACAGGCGATTGATGCCACCACAATCTATCTTAAAAAAACAAAAAAAAATCTGAAAATTGAGATTGAGGTTAGAAATTTCAGGGAATTATCGGAAGTCCTTGAAACCGGAGGTATAAACAGGATCATGCTTGATAATTTTTCGCCCCATGATCTTAAAAAGGCGTTAGAAGTTATAGATGGAAGGTTTGAAACTGAAGCTTCAGGGGAAATCACACTTGAAAACATAAGAGCCTACGCTGAAACAGGTGTTGATTATATTTCAGTAGGCGCATTAACGCATCAGATTAAAAGCCTGGATATGAGTTTAAAAGCAGTATAATTCACGTTATTTGTAATACAAAATATAAAGTACAAAACTAATAATATGGATGATCAGATAAAAAAAATTGTGATTCTCGGTGGCGGAACATTGGGCACTGCGCTTGGACAAATCCTCTCGGCAAAAGATAATTTGCAAGTGGTAATTTTAAGCATTGAATCTGGTGTTGTAGCATCTATCAATACAAAGCATATCAATCAAAAGTACTTTCCAAATATCAAACTCAACGCAAACCTGGTAGCTACTTCCGACGAAAGCATCATCAATCAGGCCGATATTATTTTGCTGGCTATTCCATCTACCGCCATTGTAGATTACTTGTTAAAAATCAAACAACATCTTAACAGAAAAAGCGTACTGGTAAATCTTGCGAAAGGGTTTGGAAAAAACAAAAAAACAATTGTGGAAGACTTGAGCGAACTGTTTGACAACCCTGTTTGTGCTTTAAAAGGCCCTACATTTGCTCGTGAAATAATAAATAACTCACCAACAGCCTTCACACTTGGAACCCAAAGAACAGAGTGCTTTAAACGATTTTCGGAGGTTTTTTCCGATACCAATATCTATCTTGATTTTACATATGATATAATCGGTGTTGAATTATTAAGCATCTTAAAAAACATTTATGCCATCATAATTGGCATCGTGGATGCCCATTTCAATTCAGCGAATCTTCGATTTCTGATCCTGACACATGCATACAATGAAATGCGTGAGATTATGCTTGAGCTTGGTGGCCAGAAAAAAACCATGTTCAAGTATTGCGGTTATGGTGATTTTAGCCTTACGGCCTTGAATGATTTAAGCAGGAACCGAACCCTGGGATTATTAATTGGAAAGGGATTTTTTACGAAAGAAATATCTGATAAGGTTGTGCTGGAAGGAAAAATAGCTGTTACTATTTTTCATGAAAAACTCATGAAGGGAAATAAATTAAACGGCCGATTCCCCATGCTTGGAGAATTATATAAAGTTTTCGACCAGGAATACGATATACCCTCTTTTGTAACAAACATCCTCAAGCTATACCAAACCCATGACTTTAGTCATGGGGTAACCTCTGAGAAACCCAGCCCTTCAGCTTAAGTCTAGGGA
>CBDUSM010000203.1:0-3753 GCA_965369825.1 uncultured Bacteroidales bacterium | reverse complement strand
ATATTTATATAGGCATACGGAAGCTCTGGCTGGGGAATGTCCTTTTTACAAAAAGGAAATAATATAGAAGCAGAGACAAAAAAAATAATAAGAATGATATTTCGATTGGAAAAATTCATTTGCCTCTTGATTTCGAAGTGTTAACGTTCATCTGTTAAATTTATTTTCAGAATCATCCGGTTTACAACATTATGTTTATTATTTTAGCTATTTGAATCGCATAATTCGCAACAGTCAACTAAACCGTTGCAAAAGTATAGAACTTTCTATTATGATTCATCTTCTCCCAATATACTTTCGAATAATTTTAATCTTACCATTTTTGTTGTGCCACATTATAACTGCTTATTGTCAGGATGTCAATAATATTAAATTTGATCATCTCTCTTCTGAAAACTTGACGTATGAAAAAGGCCTTTCTCAAAACACTGTAAATTGTATGTTACAAGATAGCAAAGGGTATCTTTGGTTTGGGACATGGGATGGGCTAAATAAATACGATGGGTATCAATTTGTGAATTTTGACAAACAGAGTCAGCTTTCAGGTCAGACGATTTATGCCCTCCACGAAGACAACAGTGGTGCCCTCTGGATAGGCACTGACGGGGGACTTACCCGATATGACCGAAAAAAAAACAGGTTCACTCAGTTCATGCACGACCCTGAAAACCCAAACAGCCTGCTCAACAATGTTATTAGTTCTATTGTTGAAGACCGGCTCGGAAACCTCTGGATTGGAACCATGGGAGGGCTGAATAAGTTTGATAAGATAACAGGTACTTTTTATCCATACCTGCATCTTCCCAGAGATAATAACCCCTTTAGAAGCAACTGTATCAACCATCTTTCCTTTGATAACAATGGGAACCTGTGGATAGCTACACAGATTGGATTGGTTTTTTTTAATATTTCCGAACAGATCATAACACGTTATTACCATAATCCCAATGATCGTTCAAGCCTGCCGGATAATTTAATCAATACTGTACAGATCGATAATTCAGGGTTGGTGTGGGTAGGTACTGCTCATGGACTTTCCAGGCTTGACCCTGCTACAGGAAGGGTGAAAACATATGCCTTTAACCGCGAAGATCGGTTTAGCTTAAGCCATAATAACGTTTCGGTGATTTTCCAGGACAGAAATGGACTTTTCTGGATTGGCACTGAAGGCGGTGGATTGAATATTTTTGATAAGATGGAAGAAAAATTTATCACCCATAATCATGAATCAAATAACCTCAATAGTTTAAGTAATAACAGGGTTTTGAGCATTATTGAAGATAATAAAGGGTCAATATGGGTTGGTACCTTTATTGGCGTTAATAAGTTTGACCGGTTTGCCAGCAAGTTTGACCATTATAAACATGTACCTGATGAAAATAATTGTTTGAATAATAATTATGTTCTTTCTTTTCTGGAAGATGAAAACCGGATTGTATGGATTGGAACAGGAAAGGGCATTAATCTATTCGATAGAAACAGAGGGCTTTTTAGTTATATCACTCATGATCCGGGAAATCAACATGGATTAACAAGTAATCAAATAAGAACTGTTTTTAAGGACAGCCGGGGATTTATCTGGATTGGGACATTTGATGATGGACTTAATATTTACGATCCTGCTACCGGATTATTTACACATTTTCAACATAATCCAAAGGATCCAGGGAGTATCAGTCATAATGATATTTTATCTGTTATGGAAGATTATTCCGGTAATATCTGGATTGGTACAAATGGTGGGGGATTAAATCGGTTTGTTAGGCCGGACAGTAGCTTTATTTCTTATCGCACCGATAAAAATGATCCATTTAGCATCAGCCATGATGCGGTTTGGACTATTATGGAGGACAGAAGAGAGCAGCTGTGGGTAGGTACGGGAAATGGACTTAACCGCTTTGACCGAAACGATGATAAATTCGAGGTTTATAAGTCTGTTCAGGATGATTCGAATATCCTATTGAAGTGGATATTTTATATTTATGAAGATGATTCAGGTATATTTTGGCTGGGAACAAAAGGTGACGGCCTGATAAAGTTTGATGTTAATACAGGAAAGGCCCGTGGCTATAAAACGGAGGACGGGTTAGCTAACAATGTGGTTTATGCAGCGTTAGATGATAAACAAGGGAATTTATGGATAAGCACAAACTGGGGGTTGTCGAAATTTAATAAAGAAACAGAGCTTTTTATAAACTACGGCGTGAATGACGGTGTCCAGGGTAACGAGTTTAACAATGGGGCTTATTTTATGAATAAAGATGGGGAGATCTATTTTGGCGGAATGAATGGCTTTAACCTGTTTCATCCATCTGAAATTACTACAAATCCCAATTCACCGGTTACTGTAATCACCTCTTTGAAAATTTTCAATCAACTAATGCCTCTTGAAATTGATAATGGCGATACCATTCATCTTTCCGAAGATGATAATTTTTTTACACTGGGTTTTTCCGCACTGGATTACACAAATCCTCCCAAAAACAAGTACCGGTACAGACTTGAGAATTATGATAAGATCACAACCTATACTGATGCCGGTAAAAGGTATGCAGAATATACCAATGTTAGCCCGGGCACCTATACTTTTAGGGCTTTTGGAACGAATAATGATGGACTATGGGATGAAAATGGGGTTACGCTAACCATCATCATTACACCACATTGGTATAACACATGGCTCTTCAGAATTACCCTGATATTTATTATGGTGCTTCTAACCTGGTATTTTATTTACAAAAGGATCAAGGCAATCAGGAAAAAGCATGATGTGGAGAAAAAAGTGCTCGCCATTGAGAAACAGCTTTATGATACTGAATTACAGGCTTTACGGCTTCAAATGAACCCCCATTTTATTTTCAATACCTTAAATTCTATTCAAAGTTATATTCTATCGAGTGATTTAGATAATGCAGTGGAATACCTCGGTAAATTTTCTCAACTAATGCGTTTGATCCTTTCTAATTCAAGAGAGCCTTTCATTTCTATAGCGGAAGAGGTTAAAGCGTTAACCTATTATTTGGATATTGAGAAGTTAAGATTTGATAATAAATTTGAATATTCGATTAGTATTGACCCGGCCATTGATGAAGAATTCATGGAAATACCACCAATGCTTGTTCAACCATATGTTGAAAATGCTATTATTCATGGTCTGATACATAAAGAGGGTAAAGGAAACATAAAAATTAATTTAAAACTTGATGGTACCTTGATTGTATTGGCTATCGAAGATAATGGCATTGGAAGGGAAAAAGCTATGCAGATTAAAAGAGACTCGGGGTTACAACGCAAGTCCAGGGGGATGTTAATAACGATGGAGAGGTTGCAGGTGTTAAATAAAAAAAACAAACAAATTTTCAGGGTCAATGTCATTGATATGAAAGATGACAAAGGGCTTCCAACCGGAACAAGGGTGGAATTAAAGATTTCATATAGAGAAAGTTAAAATTAATACTATGATTAACGCTATAATAATTGATGATGAAAAAAAATCGCGCGAAACATTAAATGCCATGCTTAACCGGCACTGCCCTTCTGTTAATGTATTGGCTCATGCCGACGGAGTAAGAAGTGGGTTGGAAGCCATAGAAATGCACCAGCCGGATGTTATTTTTCTTGATATTCAAATGCTTGATGGAAGCGGCTTTAAACTATTGCAGAAAGTTGGTAAAATAAATTTCGAGATTATTTTTGTTACAGCTTTTGACCAATATGCCATTAAAGCCATTAAATATAATGCCCTTGATTACC
>CBDUSM010000202.1:0-3774 GCA_965369825.1 uncultured Bacteroidales bacterium | reverse complement strand
AAATGATAGAAAGCCAGCGATTTGTTCTCGAAGCTTCTTTTCTCCTGAACCGGCAGTGTGAACAGGTATCTGTCGATTCTAGAATTAATTTTATCATTATTGACTCTACAGATGTTACATTCCAGTTTGCTAATGGTATAGGAGGTGGCTTTAATTGTATTGGTGGGGCAACCTTTGATGGAAAAATTTCAAAATACCAATTTAATAAAGTTGAAAAAAAGAAATACACTGTTTACAATATCAGCCTTGTTATTTTTACCACTGTTGGAGTATTTGATGTCACCATGGAAGTTACTGATGACTCCAGGGCCTCAGCAATCATCAGAGATTCGCGGAGTGGGATGCTTAAATACGAGGGCACGCTTTACCCTCATGAATTCTCCAGGATTTACAAAGCGGGTAATGTCTTTTGAAAAAGATATTAGTTGTTATTTGCCGACTAGCTTTTTTCATACCCTTTCGCCATATAGAAAGTTGCTTTATCAAAAAAGATCATCATCCTTCTTTCCAACTCAAGGTACATGTATATATCTATTGCTTTGGTCCAGACCCGTTGAGATAAAGCAAATTGCCAAATATGCTTTCTGGTAAGACTAAGAGCGCTGATGACCTCACTGAGTGCAAAACCCTCATTCTGCCTTTCTTTCCCAAGCTTTCTGTAATATTTTTTGATATCTGTATCTTTATGGTGCCCCCCTAACCATTTTCCAAATTGGGCCAAAATCTGCTTGTTACGATAAAATGATTTTCGGGGATCAAAATTTTTATAAGCAGGGGTTGATTTATTCGTCCTTACGTCCTCAAGCCAATTGTTTGCAATGATCTCAGCATTTTTTTCGATCAATCTGATTAGTTTATCCGACAGGAAGTCACCTGTTGATGAGCTGATATCAGTTTTTCCCAACGACAACTTAAATGAATCAATTATTGCCCAATATTCTTGTTTGCTTCTTAAATAGTTTTCTATGGATTTGATGTTTGATAAAAAGGGAAGCGCTGGTAGATCATCAAAAGAGAAGTATTTAGCTTCAATAGCATCATCACCGGCAGAGAGCTTTCCCCCGATTTGTTCGGCTTCAAAAGTTAAAAACAAAAGGTCACCATAAAATGAACTAACACCTGAGTCTGCATTGATAAATCCGATTACCTTTCCTTTGACTCCGGTTTCTTCTTCCAGCTCTCTAAGGGAAGCTGCTTCAATGCTTTCTCCCGACTCGGCAAACCCCATTGGCAAACACCAAAGTCCTTTGTGAGGATCATTTTTTCTTTTAACAAGCAAGATCCGTCTCTCTTTTACAACAATAGTTGACGCAACCGGCAAAGGATTATCATAAAAAAACTGATTGCATTCGACACAGAAATCCCGAATTGTATCACCCTCAGATTTAGATGTGAGCGTACTGCTGCAATATGGGCAATAAGTTCTTTTCTTAGACATTGGTAGTTCCTTGTTTTGACGGATTTGAGCAAATGAAAATCATATCATCTTTGGTAATCCGTAATGTTTTATTTCTCATCAGATCTTGTTTAATGGCATCGAGTAAAAGATCACACATATCATCGGCACCCGGGTAATTTCCCGGAATGAAAAATGATCGTTTAAAGCAAAAATAACGGGAAAAGTCAAGGTAATCTTTTTTCTTAAAAACCAGGGAGTTGATGTGCTTTTCTGTTTTAATATTTTGAAACCATGGTGAAAGCAGGTCAAACCCATTCTCATTCGAAAAATTGTCGATCAATTCTTCATAAGGCAATTTCCCAATCAGTTTAATATCATGTTTGTTCAATACCTTTCTTACATAATCAGTGAACTCCTTCATATGAGGCTTAGCATGTGTAATCGTAACAAATATTCCTGTTTCTTTAAGAATTCTTGATATATGAGGTATGTATTCCGGAAAGGAATAAAGTGCATAACTACATAGTATCAAATCATAAGTATTGCTTTCGATTTTTAGTAAGGACTCAACACCGGCATCATCAAAAACGCCCTTGATTTCTGCTTCTGAACAGGACTCAATATAAGGCTTTTTATACTCACTATGGCGGTCAACTCCCTTAATAGTTGCCTTGGGGTGAATTCTTCCTTTCAATGCTTGTGTGAAAAAACCAAATCCACACCCAAGGTCAAGAATTTTTTTGCAATTGCTTAAATCCGGGCCGTTTAACGCTGCTTTCCTGACATCCACCGGATTGGATAAATGAGCAATTATTATCTCTGCAATCGTCTTATGCATCCTGGCATCTTTAAATACGTGAGCCAGGTTTTTATCTTCTCTATTCATTTATCTGTTGATAATCAGCTTTGTCGTTCTAAACTGGCCCCTGTTTTCTATTTTAACGAGGTATGTTCCGGGTGCTATATCGGTTAGGTCTGTTGAATAATTGTGAACTCCTGATGTATAATGACCGGAATGAAGATTTTTTATCAGGCGTCCGGAAATATCCAGCATAGTAATCGAAACCTCTCCCGGATCACCGATCTCGTATCTGATTGTTGCCACATCATTGCATGGATTAGGATAGATGCTCAACGTCAAAAACGACTTGTTTTTTAATTCATTTACAGCGAATGAGGGATCATAATAGGTGCTATAAACTCCATTTCCGTGTGTGCCCACTGCCACAAACCCGTCAGATTGCCTGGCATCGATCATATCTATTATAACATTCCCGATATTATTAGCCCCTTCCTGTTCCCACACGGTTGAGTCGCCTTTAAGCGTTGTTGTTGAAAAGAGCCCCACTGATGTACCTGCAAAAAACGCTGTATTACCCTGGAAATTCAATTTTTTTACAAATCTGATCGATGGCCCCGAGCCGGATCCATCAGGAAACTCTTCCAGGTTACCACCCTGGGCTGACCAGGTTGTTCCTCCATCGCCCGATAAGAATAAGCTAGGAACGCCATAATTCGAAAAGACAACCATTATGTTATCAGCGTTGTCAGGATCAACGTCGATGCAGGCCACATAAGAATTTTCAGGGAAAATATCACCCGTGATCTCAACAGGTACAGGGTTACCTGTGTGGGCATTATCTAACCTGTAAACTTTGCCAAGGTCGGTGCCATAAAAAATCGTGTTTGGGGGATTCCATGAAGCACTGATTACAGTGATCTGTGAAGCTTCTCCAACATTAACATTGCTAAGGTGTTCCCATCCGGTATTACGTAAACTCGTATCATACGATGCTGCTTTCATATCATGTTTTCGCCAGATACTTTTTTTGGTTGGAAGGTAGAATGTTTCGTTATTGATGGGGTCAAGTGCAAAGTTCTGATAAAAAGGGAACAATGAATTTGAGCCCATAATCGGGTCATAGAATTTGAGAAGCGTATCGGGCAATTGAAAAAAGATATCTTCTGTATGCATTTGTTCGCCAAACTGAGATGTCCAGATATTTCCACTGTAGGCAGAAATAACACAATACTCCAGGTTGTCAGCAATAGCAGTGGCAAAGCCATCATAACAAATGTCAATGCTCAACCAGAATTCAGCTACGTTATCGGTGGCCGTGAAATACCAGTTATTGTCTTGAAGCCCCCCAAGAATAAAATCATCATCCGAAGAAGCATGATCAACACAAACCGAATAAAACTGGGCAGTAACCAGTCTGTAATTCTGTCGATGCCAATAAGAGGGGTATTCCATGCAGTTATCGGTCCTGTATATTCCCCCATCATTTGCTACAAACATCACATTTGGGTCTGAAGGTAAAAAGGCAATGCGATGCTGGTCGGAATGAAGCTGATGTATGGAGTCCATATCAAAC
>CBDUSM010000201.1:0-3784 GCA_965369825.1 uncultured Bacteroidales bacterium | reverse complement strand
TCTCTCTTCCGGAAATGAAAAATAGAAATTTATTTCTTATGCCTTCATTTTTACCTGATTAATTCATCAACTTTATTCAATCTGTGATGTCCTTGCGGGAAACAGGTAAGATGTTATCCGGTCTCAGATTAAGCATACAAAAACAGTCAGTGTTGGATTCATAATCAGATCCCAGATCAAGTCTGGGATGACGTGGCAATATGGAAATATATGCACAAGTGAAAAAAATATCCACAAAAAGGATCGGGAAAGAAAATAATATCTTAGTTTTGCCTGTTAAATAATTAACAATAACTATTCAATAAAAGCATAGAAAAATGGATCCAAGAATTAGAAAAAACGCGTTGCTTTATCATTCACTGGGAAGACCGGGTAAAATTGAAGTAATCCCCACCAAACCATACAATACACAGCGAGATCTTTCACTGGCTTATACTCCCGGAGTTGCTGATCCGTGTTTGGAAATTGAAAAAAATCCTGATACGGTATATGATTACACGGCAAAAGGCAACCTGGTTGCTGTTATCTCCAATGGAACGGCAGTACTTGGGTTAGGTGATATTGGGGCAGAAGCCGGCAAACCAGTAATGGAGGGCAAAGGACTACTATTCAAAATTTTTGCAGATATTGATGTCTTTGATATTGAGATTGACACAAAGGACATTGATAAACTTGTTGAAACAATTATATTAATTGCCCCAACTTTTGGGGGTATAAATCTTGAAGATATTAAAGCGCCCGAATGCTTTGAGATTGAGGATCGTATTAAAGAAGCATTGAATATTCCTGTGATGCATGACGACCAGCATGGAACAGCTATCATTACATCTGCCGGGCTTTTGAATGCCCTGGAGATAAATGGGAAAAAAATTGAAAATATCAAAATTGTTGTTAATGGAGCGGGTGCCTCCGCTATTTCTTGTTCACGTTTGTATATACTTTTGGGTGTCAGGCCTGAAAATATTATCATGCTTGACAGCAAAGGTGTTTTGCACAAAGAGAGGAAGGATTTGAATAAAATAAAGCAACAATTTGTTACTGATAAACCGGTACACACCCTTGAAGAGGCGATCAAAGGAGCAGATATGTTTCTGGGTTTATCTGTGGCCGGAGTGTTAAAAAAAGAATTCCTGCTTACTATGGCCGACAACCCGATTGTTTTTGCACTTGCCAACCCTGTTCCTGAAATCATGTACGATGAAGCCATGAGTACACGGGATGACATTATTATGGCTACAGGCCGCTCAGATTATCCCAATCAAATAAATAATGTACTGGGTTTCCCTTTTATTTTCAGGGGAGCCATGGATGTTCGGGCCACTGATATTAATGAAGAGATGAAGCTGGCTGCTGCAAAGGCCCTTGCTGCGTTAACAAAAGAACCTGTTCCTGAAGAGGTTAATATTGCTTACCACTCTCATAATCTAAGTTTCGGAAAAAATTATATTATCCCCAAACCCACCGACCCCAGGCTAATCCTAACAGTTGCTCCTGCAGTTGCCAAAGCCGCTATGGAGACAGGTATTGCTAAAAAACCAATAACTGACTGGAATGCATATAATGATGAATTAGGAAAAAGACTTGGTTTAATCAACCCGCTAATACGTCAAATCAGGTCGCGGGCAAGAAAAAATATTAAGCGTATAGTTTTTGCCGAAGCAGAAAATTACAAAATGCTTAAAGCAGCTGAGATTGTCCTGGACGAAAAACTTGCTATCCCTGTTTTGCTTGGCAATGAAAAAAAGATAAAAAATATTATCCGGAAAAACATGTTGGAGTTGGAAGGTGTTGAGATAATTGACCCAAAATCTAAGAAGGAAAAACAACGGTGCAAAAAATATGCAACTATTTTCTATACCAACATGCAACGAAAAGGTGTGACTTTACCTGCAGCCAAGGAAATGATACTTCACCGGAATTATTTTGCACCAATGCTTGTGGAGACTGGAGATGCTGATGCCATGATATCAGGCTTAACCCGGAATTACTTTGACACCTTTACACCGGTTTCAGACATTATCGGGAAAAAAGAAGGAGCTTCGCTTATTTCCAGCATGTATATCATCAATGCCAAAGAACAAGCTTACTTTTTAGCAGACTGTACTGTCAACAAAAACCCAACAAAAGAGCAACTGGTTGAAATCACCCTGCAAACTGTTTATGCAGTGCAGCAGTTTAATCTCAAGCCCCGGGTGGCATTTGTTTCTTACTCTAATTTCGGATCGAACAATGGCGCAATACCAACTAAGCAACGCGAAGCTGTTAAAATCCTTCATGAAAATTATCCGGATATTGTTGTTGACGGGGAGATGCAGGCCAATTATGCCTTGAATGCTGAAATTCTTAAAGAGGACTTTCCATTCAGTAAACTGGCAGGTAAAAACGCCAATATATTGATCTTCCCTTACCTGACTGCTTCAAATATTGCATACAAGCTGATTCAGGAGATTGGAAAATTCGAGGTTATCGGACCAATCTTGAATGGGTTGAATAAATCAGCTCATATCTTACCAATGGGCACCTCTGTTTCTGAAATCGTTAACATGGTTACTGTTGCGGCTATAGATGCTCAATGTTCAGAAAAAAGGACAACGGAAGGAAAAGATTGTTATTAATATAAATTCTTTCACAAAGCAGTTGGCAGTCCGCAGTCGGCGGTCGAATAAATGTATTTATGCAATCATTTATATATTTGCATGAAAATAATCAATTTCGATCTGTGATTCTGTTAGAATTAATCGGATTTTCATCAAATAAATTTCTAAAAACTGCTTAATTATGAATAAAATTTCAGTCATTGGAGCCGGAAATGTTGGAGCAACAGTTGCTAATGTAATTGCACACAAAGACCTGGCCAGGGAAGTTGTACTATTAGATATCAAAGAAGGTGTGGCCGAGGGGAAGGCCCTTGATATATGGCAAACATCATCAATCAACAATTTTAATACACGGGTAACAGGCGTTACCAATGATTATTTAAAGACCAGAGGATCGGGCGTTGTAGTAATTACATCG
This sequence comes from uncultured Bacteroidales bacterium, assembly GCA_965369825.1. Lineage (GTDB taxonomy): Bacteria > Bacteroidota > Bacteroidia > Bacteroidales > JAGONC01 > JAGLWB01. The sequence continues at coordinate 769 of CBDUSM010000201.1, read as the reverse complement.
GGTGTACCCAGAAAACCGGGGATGACCAGGGATGATCTGATAAAAACCAATGCTTCAATCGTTAAGGATGTAACTGAAAAGGTTGTTAAATATTCACCGGAGGCAATCATTATTATCGTCTCAAACCCATTGGATGTTATGACTTATTGTGCTTATCTTTCTGCCAATAAACCATCCAATAAAGTATTTGGCATGGCTGGAATTCTGGACACCGGCCGTTATCGTGCTTTTATTGCAGAGGCCCTGGACGTTTCCCCTAAAGATATTTTATCTCTTTCATTAGGCGGGCATGGTGATACAATGGTTCCATTACCACGTTATACTTCTGTTAATGGTCTTCCTATTTGTGAATTGTTAGGGAAAGACGAAATTGATAAAATTGTGGAAAGAACACGACAGGGAGGTGGTGAAGTGGTTAATCTGCTTGGCACTTCTGCCTGGTATGCACCAGGAGCAGCAGCAGCCCAAATGGTTGAAGCTATTGTTGATGATCAAAAAAGAATCTTTCCCGTCTGTGCTTTTCTTCAGGGAGAGTTCGGATTGAAAGATGTGTTCCTGGGAGTACCTGTTAAACTGGGACGTCATGGGATTGAATCCATTATTGAGCTTGAGCTTGATAAAGAGGAAAAAAACCTGCTGCATGAATCATCCAAATCGGTGCAAGGTGTTATGAAGGACCAGGATGGCATGAAACTATATAATTAATTTAAATTAAGAAATAAAACATCAGGCATACTTGTTTACCGGAATGCCTTTTTTTACCATCCGG
>CBDUSM010000200.1:0-3789 GCA_965369825.1 uncultured Bacteroidales bacterium | reverse complement strand
TGTATGCCTTATCAATACCTCGAAGAACTGTTCTTAGATCTCCTCCCCTGGTAATACTCGCATATTTTTCGGGATTGAGAGAATCAAGACTGACGTTTATTCGCCTTATACCCGCATTAAACAACCTTTCCGCAAAGGTCTCAAGCAGTATCCCATTTGTTGTCAGACTGATATCCTTTAGTCCATCTATTGTTTTAAGAGAAGTAAGGAAATCAACAAGCCCCTTCCTTACCAATGGTTCCCCGCCTGTTACTCTCACTTTAACAATTCCGAGCTTCACGGCAACATTGATTACCCTTAGTATTTCTTCGTATCTTAGGATGTCATCATGCCCGATCATCGATACCCCCTCTTTTGGAACGCAGTACACACAGCGAAGGTTGCATCTGTCGGTAATCGATACTCTTAAGTAGTTAATATCTCTGTTATATTTGTCGATCATAAGTTTCCCTTGTAATCAACTTTATTCACAGTGGCTCTCATGAAACATTAATTCTCCTTCTAACACATTTAAGGGCACATCGCAAGAATAGCACGGATTTAGCGATTAAAGATAGCTGTGAAGACCTGAAAGGATATAATTTACTCCAAGATATGTGAAAATAACGGCGACGAAACCGAAGATGGAAATCAAAGACATTCTTGTTCCTTTCCATCCTCTGACAAGGTGTGCATGAAGGAAGGACGCGTAAATCAGCCATGTAATCAATGACCAGGTTTCCTTTGGATCCCATCCCCAATACCTGCCCCAGGCATGATCAGCCCAGGCAGCTCCGGTGATGATTCCCAGTGTTAGCAGCACAAATCCAATTGATATCATTTTGTAGGTTACTTCATCTAAAAATTTCGATTCAGGTAATATATCAACAGGGTTTCCCTTGAATCTTCGTTTTATCAGATAAAGTATGCTGGTCCCGAATGAGATGGCAAAGCACGCATAGGCTAAAAAGCAGCTGATAACGTGGCTTATCAACCAGTTACTTTGAAGGGCAGGAATTAAAGGTTGGATCTGACAGTTTACATCTTCAGATAAAGAGGCATAAGCCAACAGGATAAAAGCAAAGAAGTTAGCCAGGACACCGATCAAGTTGTTTTTATAACGCCTCCCCATAACTAAATAGACAAAAATGATGGACCAGGAAAAAAATACAATGGACTCATAGAAGTTCGAAAGAGGGGCGTGACCAATCCCCAATTGGTAAGAATGAACCCAGCGGATAATAATTGCTGCTGTTTGAGCTGTTATTCCAAAAACGGAAAGCGCCAATGCTATAACAGCTACCGGTTTCTTACGGAAAATAAAAGAAATTAAGTAAGTAAAAGCAGCAGCAAAATAAATAAAGGTTACAATGCTGATAATGAAGATGTCGCTCATGACAATCTATTCCGCCTGTAATTTTATAACGAGTTTTTCCAGTTTTTCTTCAAAGTCTTTCCTGTTTTTGTTTACACTGGCAGCGATTTTAATCTCACAACCATCTTTTAGATTTGAAATCCGCAACCATACTTTTGTGTGAGTAAAAAAGAGGCTCAGCACAAAACCGATCATGATAAGAATACAACCGGCCCAGACAATGGACACACCGGGATTTCTGCTTACCTGTATGCCGGTGTAATAACGCTTGTCAAGTTCTCTGAATATAAAAGAAAAATCATTCTTTTGTTGCTGATGATTTTTAAAAAGCCAGAAAATGTTGTGTGCTTTTCCTGGTTCAAGTAGTACTCCCAAGACAGCAGGGCCACGACCCTCATAATTTGGCGTGAATCTGGCTATGGCAAAAGAAGACTTACTGTCCGGCAGGGAAATTTTTTCCATCATGTTCAGTGTTAATACAGTTTCCTTCCCTGTCTTTTCATTTTTTACAATGATCTGAAAATTATTAGTTCCGGCAATTCCATAAGTTGCCTGGCAGAACTTCAAACCTTTATAAAGCAAGGGGTGATTTACTCTGATTGCCTTAGAAGTAATCGGTTTCCCGTTTTCCAGGATGGTCAAATTGCTTTTATATTCTTTGGGCTGGCCTGTCTTATAAAAATCGATAGAAAAATCATCACAGCGAACTTGAAACCCGAGTTTCTTTGCTCCTTTACCATTTACATTAAAGAGGGTGATTGTGTCTGTAGTCTCGCCTTCGACAATATTCATCTGACCGTTAAAACCCCAGATAGCCCCGATCAATCCGCCTCCCAGAATGAGAAGAATACTGAAATGAATAAAAACAAACCCCATTCTGGAATATCTGCCTTTTTCGGAAAAGAAATAGCTTTTATCATTTTTCCTTACTTGAATTGGCAGAGAAACAAGTGTTTTTAGCAAGGATGTTGTTTCCTGTTCGAGATCAGGTAAGCTCTTGTGACATTTAATAGTTTTATCAATCTGTGATGATCCAAAGATCCTGTCATCAAATTTATTCTTTTCAGGGAGGGTTAATTTAATAATGCGGGGAATCCGTTTGGCGGTACAGGTAATTATATTTGCTGATAATAATATTAAAAGCAGAGTAAACCACCAGGAGTGGTACATGTCGAAAATGTTAAAGAATTTCAGGACGGAGAATACTCCGGGACTGTATAGCGCCTCATATTTCTCAATAGGCAGCCCCTGCTGGATTATCGTACCAAAAATAGATGTTATGGCCAGAGTGAGAAATAAAAATATTGTAAGTTTTACTGAAGAGAAAAATTTATGTATTTTAACGGGCCTCCTGAACTATATACTTACTATCAAATTGAAAGACCTCGATACCACAGTTTAAAAACAGTGTCAAACCGTTAGCATGCTCAGGAAGATTCAATTTATAATTTGCAAATTTAGGACTTGCACAGGCCCTGAGGATATGTTAGTTGTGACATAATAAAATTTATGGAGGGTTATAAGTATGAATAAACATGTCGTTAAAAGAAGTTTAATTTTCCTTTTTGCTGTGGTTTTGTTCTTTTCCCTTTCTGCTTTATCCTTTGCAGATATGACGGCAAAGGATTTTGTGGACGAGGCAAAGAAGACAGTAAAAGAAATTTCAGTTGCTGACGCCAAGGCTGTAATAGATTCAGGTAAAGCGGTAATCGTGCTTGATTGCAGGACAGCCAAGGAATTCAAAAGTGGTCATCTTCCAAAAGCGATCAATATACCAAGAGGGCTTTTAGAATTCAAGGTTACCAAAAAAATTCCTGATAAAGCAGCTTATATTATTTGCTATTGCAAGTCGGGTGGACGATCATGTCTTAGTACCTGTTCATTGGGTAAAATGGGATATAAAAATGCAGGCAGTATGGCTGGAGGTTGGAAGGCCTGGTTAAAGGCTGGTTATCCTGTGGAGTAAATTAACAATTGTCATAGCTTAACTAAAATGGGGAATAGTTTTCAGCTATTCCCCTTTTTTTTTGTCCGTTTTTTTACTCAGTTGCTAATGTTCCTCTTTTTCCGCATACCCGGTAATCATGGAAATAAAATCACCAAAAATTGTATGACCGGTGGTAGCCAAATAGAGGTGGGCAACCAGAAAAGCTGTAAACAGGATAGCCATGATGAAGTGAAGAACGGCCACTACTTTCAAGCCGCCGATAAGAGCAATGAGGGAAGCGAAACAGGAAGGATATAAATATAGAATGCCGCTGATCAGCAAAAGAGGCATCATAAGAAACATGAATTTAAAATACGCCATTTTTTGCAGTGGATTGAATTTATTATCCTCAGACGCAGAGTAGGGGTGTGGCTCGTTCTTGAATATACCATAAATATAGTATCTTGCCTGTTTAGGAATTCCCGGATATAGATCCTCTTTCCTCGGT
>CBDUSM010000199.1:0-3859 GCA_965369825.1 uncultured Bacteroidales bacterium | reverse complement strand
ATGCCGAAAAGGTGCTCAAAAGACATTATTTGCGCGTAAATCCCATCGCTGATGCTGATAATATTATAAGTTTAGGAACAAAAATCCATATTGAAACAAGTGAGGGGCAACAATTTTTTGAGATCACCAGTGTTCGAGGTATTTACTCAACAAGCGAGCATATAGCACATTTCGGACTTGGAGATATTGAGAAAATCGAAAAACTCATTGTGCAGTGGCCCGATGGAAATCAAAATATATTAAAAAATATAAAATCAGATCAAACGATAGAAATTCGATACAGTGAATCTAAACCAGCACCAAAAGATAAGAAAGAAGAAATCCAATACTTGTTTACGAATGCTTCGAAAGAGACAGGCATATCAATAAAACATCAGGAGAACGATTTTAATGATTTTAAAAAACAGGTTATGCTGCCTCATAAAATGTCAAATTCCGGACCTTGTATTGCCACCGGAGACATAAATGCAGATGGCCTTGAAGATTTTTTTATGGGTGGCGCATTTGGTTTTGAAGGCCGTCTGTTTACTCAAAATTCCGACGGTACATTTGTAGAGTTAAAGAGTGAAATTTTGTTACAGGATAAAATATATGAAGACATGGGCGCCCTGTTTTTTGATGCTGATGGTGATGGGGATCCGGACCTTTATGTAGTTAGCGGAGGAAATGAATTCAGGCCTTACTCAAAACAATATCAGGACCGCTTATATCTGAATGACGGATCGGGTCTCTTTTCGAAAGCCGAGGGTTGGCTGCCCGACATGAACTTCAGCGGGTCAAAGGTTTATCCGGAAGATTTTGATCAGGATGGAGACATTGATCTTTTCGTCGCCGGCCAGCATGTACCATGGTCTTATCCCGAACCAGCCACCAGTGTTTTACTTTTGAATGATAATGGTAAATTTAAAAATGTTACTAAAAAATGGGCGAAAGATCTGATAAAGATCGGAATGGTCAATGATGCTGCCTGGGTTGATTTTAATAACGACGGATTGAAAGATCTGGTATTGGCAGGAGAGTGGATGCCTGTAACTTTATTTCAAAACGAAGGGGACAGATTCACTAATGTCACTGAAAGCTATGGTTTGGATAAAAGTACAGGATGGTGGTTTAGTATTGAAGCATCGGATATTGACCAGGATGGAGATCAGGATTTTATTGTTGGTAATTTAGGATTGAACTATAAATACAAGGCCTCCGAAGAGGAACCTTTTGAAGTATATTATTACGATTTTGATAATAATGGTTCTCAGGATATCGTTTTGACTCATTACGATAATGGCGTAAAATATCCCTGGAGGAGAAGAATGTGTTCAATTGAGCAAGTGCCATCCTTAAGGGATAAATTTAAAACCTTCGTCGCATATGCTTTAGCCGATGTATATGAAGTATATGGAGAGGATAACTTAAAAAGGGCCTTGCATTATTCGGCTTATACTTTCGCGAGCACTTATATCGAAAATATGGGGAACGGACAATTTGAATTACATGAATTACCCTTAAGAGCACAATTTTCTTCCATAAATGATATTATTATTGAAGATTTCAATGCTGACGGGCATCCGGATGTATTAATTGCCGGCAATCTTTACGGTTCGGAAATAAGGACACCAAGAAATGATGCCGGTGTGGGATTGTTACTGACCGGTGACGGAAAAGGTGATTTTAAAGTGATAACAAATCAGGAAAGCGGATTTTTCGTCCCTTATAATGTAAAATCCATGACCTTTCTGAGCAGTCCCGAAAATAAAATGATTCTTGTAGGTTGCAATAATGATAGCTTACAGGTTTTTAGAATTAATAAATAGTGGCATACTTTACATTTCAATGGTAACAATCCAACGCCCTTTCTGAGATATCTCAAACTCAAGGATTCCCTGAATAACGCCACCCGCATTGCTAATTGTCTGGATGGGATCAGGTACATCAAATCGGATACCACCGGTAAAAGGGAATTCATGAACACGATATAAAACGGAGTAATCGCTTTGGTTTTCAATAGTCCCAAAACTTCCATCTAATGAAAAACCTGAGACCGTAATCGGTTTACCCCTGCGGGCAAAATTAAATTCAATTGTTTTTTCATCTGCATTTATCCGGTTGAAGCGGACCTGATACACGGTCAGGCTTTTTGAAATGACCTTATATGGATATCTGCTTATTCCAACATATTCTCCCTTAAGCCAGTAACCGGATATCATCAAATCATTTTCTCTTTCTCTGAATTTCAGCAATTCACCTTTCCCATCCATTTCGCCTTTGCTCCATTCTCCGTTGTAGATATCACCATTGCTCCAGGAATAAATGCCTTTTCCATGAGGGAATCCCTTTTTGAACCCGCCTTCGTAGGTATCCAGCCCAACAGCTTTACCATATCCATGAGCCAGCCCCTTCTTACAATCTCCCTTGTAAGTGCCGGCAATCGATTCCATCAGAACCTTACACTGGTCCTGCTGTAGTCTGCCCGTGATATTTGTTTTTTCCTCAATACCATTACTATTAATAACCAGGATTATTGAGAAAAGAAATGGAACCAGTGTCATGTCAAGCTTAATTTGGTGCTATTGGTGTACTTGTTAACTGTTATACGTTATCAAAATTACTTAAAAAAAACAAAATGACAAGTAAATCACTTGATTCCAATAAATAATTGATATGTTTTTATCTTTGTTTTCTTATGGCACAAAAATTTGATATCAGTTTAGCTGACTCACAGGCAACCCCGGTAGATACGGTTACACCTGACCAATTTGATTTTGATATGTATGCCGATTATGAAAAATCATTTCATCAGCGGTGCCACTCCTTTTGGCAGACAGACTCGGGTGTTTTGGTTTATAGGCGAATGCGTGTTGCAGAAGTATTTTCTTATGGTTCAAAAGACATAAAGAAGTCACTGGAATGGCAGCTTGGCGCACTAAGGAAAAGCATGAATTACAAGGCAGATATACCAAACTTTCTTGAACCATGGTATGGTATCGGCACACTTGCAGGCGCTTACGGGGCAAAGTATTATTGGGCCGATGGACAAGCGCCGGTAACAAAGCCCTTGTTCCAATCGGTGGCAGATGCTCTGAATCACAACCCCTCCCCGATTGCTTCAACATCTATTGGCAAACATACGCTGGAAATGATCGAATACTTTATGGATAAAACAAAGGGCAAGCTGCCGGTCTCATTCACCGATACACAATCGCCGCTTAACAGCGCCTGTAATATCGTTGATATTTCAAATTTCATGATGGATACAGTTATGTCGCCCGAAAATGTCAAACAACTCCTTGATCAAATTGCTGATCTGTTAACCGGGTTTACACTGGAACAGATTGATCTTATCGGCTCTAACCTTGTTCGACCGGGACATGGTTTTGCCTCATCAAGGGAATTCGACGGAATTGGAATAAGTGACGATAATATTCTGATGTTGTCGGGAAATTCATATCTTGATCTGGCGGCTCCATCACTGGAGAAATTTGGCGGGACCTTTGGCGGACCGGTCTTTCATTCATGTGGCGACTGGTCTGACCGTATTAAATTTGTAAAACAGATCAAAGGCTTGAAGATGGTTGACGGTGCCTTCTCAGAGGAAACAGATCCGGAATATAATACTACTGAGCCATTTAATGCTTTTGCAAATACAGGTATTATAGTAGAGGCCAGAATAGTTGGCAATGCCGAAGAGGTGATTAAGAAAGTCGAAAAGCTCTGGCAACCAGGCATGAAATTAATCATCGTTACGTACTGTAAAACACCTGAAGAACAGGAAATTGTATATGATCAGATTCATCAAATTTGTCAATAATATCAAAAAAATGTATTACAATTATTTTTTGTTGGGTATTTTTTTTTCTTGTTCAAA
>CBDUSM010000198.1:0-3872 GCA_965369825.1 uncultured Bacteroidales bacterium | reverse complement strand
TGACCCTGTTGGCTACGATAAAGCAAAAGAATTGAGCACCCTGGGATATGACCGAAGGAGTTACCCGGCGTCAGTCGACATACAAAATAGCATTTTGTATAGAGGGAAAATTAGTGTTATTGAAGGGGAATTTACATTTGCTTTCCTTATTCCAAAAGACATTTCTTTTCAGTATGGTTTTGGAAAGATAAGTTATTATGCTGACAATGGGTTTACAGATGCTACAGGGCACTATGAGAATATTCTTATTGGCGGCATTGATGAAAACGCACATATTGACACTTCCGGGCCTCTTATTGATCTGTTCATCAACGATAAACAATTTATTTCCGGTGACATCACCAATGAAGATCCGATTTTATTTGCCAACCTTTCTGATCAAAATGGGATTAACGCCCTAGGTATAGGTATTGGACATGACATAGTTTCAACCATTGATAATAAAACTGAACATGAAGTTGTGCTCAACAACTATTATACATGTGATGAAAACAGTTACCAGAGTGGAAAAATTGTTTATCCCTATTTCAACCTCACAGAGGGATACCACGTACTTTCATTGAAAGCCTGGGACCTTCAGAATAATTCGTCAACATCAACCATTGAATTTATTGTATCAGATAACATTTCCCTTGCAGTAGGGCATCTTCTAACTTACCCTAATCCATTTTTTGACAAAACTTGTTTTTCTTTCGAGCATAACCAGTTCAATGAAAGCCTGCAAGTGACTGTTTTCATTTTCGATATTTCAGGCGCTCTTGTGAAAACAATAGGCCCTGTAAACGTTTATTCTTCCGGTTATTTCACAGACTCTATAGAGTGGGATGGCACAGCTGACAATGGAAGCATACTTGGCAGAGGAATTTATATTTACAAAGCTGTCATTCAAAACAATAAAGAATCCATTTCTGAGTTATCTGGTAAGCTTATCATATTAAAATAGGCAATATTTTTTTAATCCATGCGTTTGTCTTTTGGATTAAAAAAACCCTTAACTTTGCACCCTCTTAAAATTAGATATCTATGCAAACAAATTCATTAAAAATCAGTTTGATTTTATTGGCAGGGATTATTTTTTCCACCTTTTATGGCTCTGCACAGAATAGCAACTATTTAGGTCAGGAACTAAATACCATTACTACAGCTGTTCCTTTTCTGATGATTGGCCCTGATGCCAGGTCAGGAGGTATGGGAGAAGCTGGTGTTTCGTCTTCTCCAGATGCTGCTTCTATGCACTGGAACCCTGCTAAGTATGCATTCATTGAGGACGATTTTGGATTTGCAATGTCTTACAGCCCATGGCTACGTGCTCTGGTGAGCGACATTAATCTGGCTTACCTTAATGGGTTTAAACGTCTTGACGATCGTCAAACCATTGCCTTGTCATTATTGTATTTCTCACTGGGCGATATCACATTTACTGACATTAATGGTGAAACCATTGGCAATTACAAGCCAAATGAGTTTTCCCTTGACATTGCTTATGCACGGCAACTGGGACCTGCCTGGTCAGGGGCTGTTGCGGCAAGATATATTTTTTCAAACCTTACACAGGGACAGTTTGTAGCCGGGGCCGCAACACATCCCGGAAATTCTATTGCTGCCGATGTGGCTTTCTTTTATACGAAAGAACTAAAAACCAAGAACATGAACACCTTATTAAATATTGGTGTGAATGTATCGAATATTGGAGCAAAAATATCTTATAGTGATGATAACACCGCGAAGGATTTCATTCCCACCAACTTACGATTTGGCCCTTCGGTTACCATGGATTTAGACGAGTATAACTCACTCTCTTTTATGATTGATGTGAATAAACTATTGGTACCCACTCCCCCCATTTATGATAGCATTGGCGGCATCGAAGCAGGGATGGACCCCGATGTGGGGGTGGTTCGCGGAATGTATCAATCATTTTATGATGCACCGGGTGGTTTAAATGAAGAGATGAGGGAGTTTAGCTTTTCTATTGGACTCGAATACTGGTACGATAAGCAGTTCTCAATCAGAGGAGGCTACTTTTACGAAGACCGCACAAAAGGAAACAGGAAGTTTTTCACCCTGGGTGCAGGACTTAGGTACAATGTTTTTGGTTTGGACTTTTCATACCTGATTCCCACTGACCAGAAAAACCCACTGGAAAACACATTGCGTTTTACCCTTTCATTCAATTTTGACTCTGGATCACTTAGAACTAACGAAAGCTTATCCCGATGAGCCACAGGGTTGGTTTTGGTTATGATGTTCACCGATTTGAAGAAAACAGACCATTTACACTCGGAGGTATAATAATACCGCACAACAAAGGACTTGCCGGCCATTCCGATGCTGATGTTTTAATCCATGCAATATGCGACGCTTTGTTAGGTGCCGCAAGCCTTGGTGATATCGGATCCTACTTCCCCGACTCAGCAGTTGAGTATAAAAATATCGACAGCAAATTACTCCTGAAAGAGGTTGTAAAAATGGTTGGCAAAAAAGGCTTCCTCATTGGCAATATAGATACAACCATTTCCCTCGAGAAACCCAAAATAGCTACCTGCATCCCTCAAATGATACAAACGCTGGCTGCAGTAATGGAAATAGATGAAGCTGACATTTCAGTTAAAGCTACTACTACTGAGCGTATGGGGTTTGTAGGAAGAGAAGAAGGAGTTGCTGCTTATGCAGTTGTGCTGATAGAGAAACCCTAGTAGGTAGAAAAAAACCGGTCATTAAAATTAACCAGGTAAAGTTGATTTGTTGCACGGGTAACGGCTGTATAAAGCCACCGCATATAATCCGTATTAATCATTTCATCAGTTAGATAACCCTGATCAATAAACACCGATCGCCACTGCCCGCCCTGCGTTTTGTGGCAGGTAAGGGCATAAGCAAACTTAACTTGTAAAGCATTATAATAGGGATTGTTTTTCACCTTTTCAACCTGGTGTCTCCTACCTGGAAGATCAGCATAATCTGCCATTATTGTGTCAAATAATATTCGATTATCTTCAAAAGTTAATGCAGGCGAATCAGCAGTAATAGTATCTAAAAGCAAACGGGTTTCAAATTCTTTCTCGCCAGGATAATCAACCAATCGAACAACCACATCAGCAAAATGAAATCCATACATCTCCTGTATGTTCCTTATTTGCAAAATCTCAATAATGTCTCCATTTGCAATGAAACCAGCCTCTGATTTTGGATCAAGCCAGAAATAATTGTTTCTTACAACCATCATGATATCCCCGGCTGCGACCTCTTCCTCACGGAACAATATCCTGTTTCTGATCTCACGGTTAAAAATATTTGCCCTTTTGTTTGACCTGGTAATGATAACCGATTCTTCAATCCCATATCTTGAATACATATCATTCAACGCATCTTCAAGTTCAAGGCCATTGATTTTAATTACATCCACCTGGCCATCAAGGTTGAAAAATGGGGCAATAGAGTCACCCCTGCTTATTTTCTGCCTTATATCAGTAGCATTTCGTAAAATACCCGAGTCTTCTGATTGTCTTACAACTTCAGTCATCTCAGATTCTTCGATATTGATGTTAAATTTTTTTTTCAGGAATTCAGTATCCAGTGCAGGGCTAACACTCAGGCCAACGGGTGGTAGCTGAGCTGTATCACCAATAAATAACAATTTACAATTATCGCCATTCTTCACATAAGTAAACAAATCATCCAATAATTTACGTTTTGAGAAAAGGCTAAAGTCGTTAGAGGTTGTATCATACTGTATCATAGAGGCCTCGTCAATAATAAACAAGGTGTTTGTGTGGCGGTTATCCTGTAAGGCAAGGGCGATAGTTCCGTCACTCCTGGACCGGGATCTGTAAATTTTCTTATGAATAGTGAATGCTTTGTGACCTGAATAA
>CBDUSM010000197.1:0-3876 GCA_965369825.1 uncultured Bacteroidales bacterium | reverse complement strand
AATCAGAAATAACCAATAACCAATAACCAATAAAAAATTCGAAATCAGGGATCAACCACCTAGTAAAAAATTGATATCAGAACCAACATCAAACTCCTTAGGCTCCTGCCCGTAATGAAAAAGACGCATCGGTCGTTTTCCTACAAGCTTAATTGAATCACCTTCCATTAGCAGCAAGCAAGCTTCACGAAGTCCGACTACATTGATATCTGTGTTAACCACCAAAAACTCCTCAATACGTTGTTCTCTCGTTTCGCCACCATGGCCCTCGGGGTGAGCATCGAGGTAATGCGGATTGATCTGGAAAGGAACAAGGTTAAGGCACGAAAAACTTTCAGGCTCTATTATTGGCATATCATTGGTTGTTCGTAATGAAGGACAAGCAACATTCGAGCCGGCACTCCATCCCATAAAATGCATACCATCATTTACTCTTTGTCTGATTGGCTCCATTAATTTCAGCTTGTGCATCATGTATACCAGGTGAAAAGTATTTCCTCCCCCCACTGCAATAGCTTCTGCTTCATTAACAGCTTTTATAGGATCGTCCTCTTTGTGAATAGAGTAGATCGTATAACCAAGTTCATTAAAGACGTTCTGCACCCTGGCTTCATAAATATCATAGGATTTTTCAATCCCTTCGTCTGATAAGGCAACGCCCGCGTAAGGGACAAACAAGATACGCTTAACACCGGTGTTTTTTAAAAAATCTTTAATATCATTCCTTGGCCAGCCCAGGTACTCCTCGCCGGCATTTGTTGAATTGCTTATTAACAATAATCTTTTCATAGTTGTATATTTTTCTTTGTTAAAATTCCAATTTCATTTGTTGATCCGAATCTTCATCTAATGTTGATTCTTCTTTTGTATCTGGTTTTTTACTTATTTTTTTGGATTTAGAAGTTTTGGGTTCACTTTTTTCGTTTTTCGCTTCTCGCTTTTCACTTTTCGCCTCTCGCTTTTCATCATTTCCATCTTCAACTTTTTCATCCCTTTCAGCTTCACTGTCAACTGTCAACTGTTGACTGTCAACTGATTCATCATCTTCAACCTCATACGGTAAAGGATCAAGCAAGCTGATCTTTCTAAAATCATAAGCAGTAAGTCGCTTGCCTTTAGCCTTATAGCTCTTAACGGCAATGAAATCAGCCACATTAATCACTTCTTTGTTGATTTTTCTCCTTGGGTTCTTTTCAAAAATTATTTCCAATTGTGGCACCCAATCAAACGAAAACAGTAGCAATTCTGCTTTTGGGTGATCTCCTATAAAATTAACTTTCTTCTCTATCAAATCAACCAAAAATCTCTTTAAATAGGGTTTTTGGTTTACACCATCAATATAAACTGCAGATAAGATCTCCTTAGGATTAAATTTCCTGATCACAATCATATCTTCATCAAAGTGAGTTCCAAGGTCAAAAGTATGAAGCTTATAACTTCCTGATTGAGTGATGGCCAAAATTTTGTCATTTCCTCTAAAGCCTCCGAGGTACGTTCCCCGTTCATCGGCATTCAATCGTTTAACGGTATCATCATACCATATATCCCTGGCACCAAGCGTTGAAACACCTTCTTCTTTTTTAACTATCTTTTTAACAGGTTTTTTAGATAAAATATTACCACGAGAGCCCCTGGCTTTTATTGACAACCCGCTAAAATCAAACTCAAATGAAACTTTCTTTATTTTTGGTTGTGGACGCAAATACACTTTTATTACCTCGGCTTCTCCATTGGGATTGACCGTAAAGTAAAGTATCCTGGATCCTTCTGTCCCCCGGGTAACAAAATACTCCTTGTCTCGTGTAATTCCCTTTACAGGAAAACGCTTCACATACACATTTCCTCTTTTACCATCTCTGTAAACAACATTATAGATTGTTCGTTCATCATTTTTCTTAAAGACATCAATATGGGCAATCTTTTCACCGGTAAAAAATTTATCAGTCACTTTAGAGATGGTAAATGTCCCATCTTCCCTGAAAACGATAATATCATCTAGATCTGAACAATCGCACACGTATTCAGCTTTTTTCAGTCCCGTACCTGCAAATCCATTTTCCCTGTCAACATAAAGTTTCTGGCTTGCAGCAGCAACCAATGTGGCTTGAATAGTGTCAAAATTTCTGATTTCAGTTTTTCTTTCCCTGCCCTCACCATATTTCTTTTTGATCTGCCTGAAGTAATTAATAGCATAATCAATTAGGTGTTCCAGGTGGTTTTCAACCTCTTCCAGGTCAAGATTAAGCCCTTTTATCACTTCATTCGCTTTAAGAGAATTGTATTTTGAAATTCTTTTTATTTTGATTTCTGTTAATCTGATGATATCATCCCTGGTAATACTCCTGTAAAAATTCTTCTTATAAGGCTCTAACCCTTTATCGATGGCCTTTATTACCAACTGCCACGTTTTACACTCTTCAATATCACGATAGATGCGTTTCTCGATAAAAATCTTTTCAAGTGAGGAAAAAAGCAAGTGTTCAAGCAGTTCAGCTTTTTTCACTTCAAGTTCTTTTTTAAGAAGGTTCAGGGTATTTCCGGTTGAAATTTTAAGAATTTCTTTGACACCAGGAAAATATGGTTTCTCATCACGGATCACACAAGAGTTTGGTGAAATGGAAACTTCACATGAAGTAAAAGCATACAATGCATCAATGGTTGTATCAGGAGAAACCCCGGGAGACAAATGAATTATTATTTCAACATTTTCGGCTGTGTTATCATCAATTTTCCGGATTTTAATTTTCCGTTTTTCGTTAGCCGTAACGATTGTATCGATCAGGCTTGTGGTTGTTGTGCCAAAAGGGATCTCGGTAATAACGAGTGTTTTTTTATCTTGCTGGGCTATTCTCGACCGTATCCTAACCTTTCCTCCCCTAATCCCATCGTTATACCTTGAAAAATCGGCCAGGCCACCTGTTATAAAATCAGGGTAGATCTCAAAATCTTCATTTTTTAAGATTTTGATGGAAGCATCGATCAGCTCAATAAAGTTATGAGGTAAAATTTTCGAAGCCAATCCAACGGCGATCCCTTCTACACCCTGAGCAAGGAGCAGGGGAAATTTCACCGGTAAAAAAACCGGCTCTTTACTTCTTCCATCGTAAGAAGATTTCCATTCTGTTATTTTGGGTTGAAATACAACCTCTAAGGCAAATTTCGACAGTCGTGCTTCGATATACCGAGGTGCTGCCGAGCTGTCGCCGGTGAGTATATTTCCCCAGTTACCCTGTGCATCTATTAAAATATCTTTCTGCCCGAGTTGAACCAGTGCATCACCAATAGAAGCATCACCATGCGGATGAAACTTCATTGTATGGCCGATGATATTGGCAACTTTGTTATACCTCCCGTCATCCAACTCTTTCATGGCATGAAGGATCCTCCGGTGTACCGGTTTAAGGCCGTCAAAAATATCAGGCACAGCCCTTTCAAGGATTACATAAGAAGCATAATCCAGAAACCAATTCTCATACAACCCCGAAAGGAGTGTGGTTTTATGGAGTCCGGTTATTTCTTCTCCTGCGTTTCCCTGCGCATCCATCATATCTTCTTTTCCCTCGTAATCAGTCATATTCTATTAATTTATTTTAATTTCCCTCTCCCTTAATCACTTCACAAGCCTCAACACCAACACTTCTCCCGATAGAAAAATCAAAGCTAACAAAACAAACCATTTCCACAGCTTTTTTCCATAATGGAAATCCTTTAGTGTTGCCGAAAAAGAGGTTCCTGTTTCAGATACAACTTTAGTAAAGGCGCTATTTTTTCGGTCAGTTAGTATTTCTCTTATCTCTTCTGTATCGTAGCAGTCCAGGTCAGATTCCTTCCTGTCGTAATTAAACGACAGCCCTCCAATTGTCATATCCTCCGATT
>CBDUSM010000196.1:0-3890 GCA_965369825.1 uncultured Bacteroidales bacterium | reverse complement strand
AGATAAGCTACAGACCAGGGGGTAAACTGCCATTGCCAGGATATGGGGCAATATAATGATAAATCATAAAATTCGACACTGGGATTACCTGAACAAAAACTGGTTTTATTGGCCTCAAAATCAGCTACAGGCATCAGTTCGGTGCTTACTGTAATATATCCTGCTTTGATGATAGAATCTGTTCCGGAAGGATTACCGGCAACCAGTTTAACTTCGAAAATGCCTGCATTTTCATATATTATGTCTTGTGGATTTTTTTCAGTTGATGATTCAGGAATGCCACCTTCAAATGTCCATTCCCATTGGTGAGGAATGCCAATCGACAAGTCGGTAAAATTCACCGGACAGCCGGGAGTGATTAGTGTTTGATTTACAGTGAAATCAACTTCTGGCATATTATAGTAAGGCTCTGATTCCCACAGTCCCCGTCCATAAGTTGCAGCCCTGATCATGTCACCTGAAATATTTATTGAGTCGTAATAGATCTCAATTTCAGTTACTCTTCCGGCAACAGGAAAACCATTGGAATATAAAATCCAATCATCCATAGATTGATCTCTGTAATAAATGCCTGCATCTGTTCCCAGGTACAATCCTTCAGGACTATTATCATAATAGGTAATAGAACTAAAATGGATGTTTGGTAAAGTACCGGAGATATCTGTCCATGTCACGCCTTTGTCAACGGACTTGTAAACATGGTTGCTTTGAGTCATGTACACAATATCAGGATCAAAAGGGTGTGCTTCAATATCTGTAGGTGTGCTACTATTGGGTAAGAAAGAGGTTAAATCAATCCAATTTGGTGAAACCGAAAACAGGTTGTCTGTTCTTTTAAGTGTTGAGTTATTTCTTACAATGTAGAGCACTTTTCCATTTGCAGGTGATTGCTCCAGTACCCTGGCCTGACTACCTTCACCGGAGGATATTTTTTCCCAGGTTGGGTTGAATATTTTAACATTCTTACATCGCCAAACGTTATAATAACCGACATACATATAGTCTGAATTTCCTTGATCAAGTATGAATGGGGTTACCCAGGCCCCGCTTTCATTTATACCTCCAACTCCATCACCTGCAATCTGGTGAGACCCATTATTGTTAACTATACGAAAAATAGATCCATAATATAAAGTGGCATAACTGTATTGAAAATCTGTATGGTCAATGGCGCATTCCATTCCATCACCCCCGTAAACAACCTTCCAGTTAGTGCCCAGATAGGTTGATGTGCCATTGTCCTGGTAGCCATTAATAACAAGATCCTTTACTGTAGCACTCTGGCCGATTTTATAGACCTGTCCGATGGCCAGGCCATTTGAGATTTCATGCCAACCCTGGCCTCCGTCATCCGTCCAGTAAATTCCACCGTCATTTCCGGCATAGAGCTTTCCATCAAGCGGATTGTACTCCAGTACATGAAGGTCGGCATGAACAGAAGGTACACCGCAATCGCCCCACCAATGTGATGAAATATCCCATGTTACACCACCATCAGTTGATTTAAAGCAGTTAACCCCTCCTGCAAAAATTGTATTTTCATCAAGTGGGTCAACAGCAATATCAAGATCGTACCAGGCCTGGCCGCCAGACCCTCCATTGCATCCCCAGCTCATGATATTTGGAGAATTTGACATCATGGTGAAATTGAGGCCACCATCAACAGACTGATAAATGCCCTTATAAGAGCTTGAGGTTGTTAGTAATAAATAAACATATTCCGGATTAGCCGGTGTTACACCGATAACTCCCCTGCTGCTGCCTGGAAGCCCTGATGTGATCTGGATCCAATTTTCCCCGGTGTCGTCTGAATAATAAAAATTACCACCCCCTGAAGCAAAAATAACTGAGGGATCGTCTGTTTTGAATACGATTTCTTTAATATTTCCTCCCATAGGCTTATACCAATTTTCGCCCCCATCTGTGGTCTTATACACTCCACCACTGGTAGCAGCAATGATCATATCCGGGTCATCAGGGTGCATGATCATTCTGCCTACTTTTTTATTTCCCATTCCATTATTAGATAAGGCCCAGGTTTCACCTCCATCATTTGATTTCATAACGCCAAGGCCCGGTGCATCACCGGCATCGCGGTCACCTGTGCCAATGTACATTATATCAGGTTCAAGAAAATTAGAAAGGATGGAAGATACACCCAATGTTGGTAAAACATCTGTATTACTTGTCCATGTCATTCCATTATCGTCTGTTTTCCACAATCCGCCGGCAGGAGCGCCAATATAAAATATACCCGGGTTAGTTGGATGGAATCCAATGGCATTGATCCTGCCTAACCCTTTGTAACCCTTCCCATCTGGTATTTGAAAAGGGCCGAGGTTCACCCAATTACCGTTGTTATTCCTGGTATTGCTGTGGCTTTTTAAGTAAGAAAAGTATTCGTTCCAGGTTTTATCCGGATCAGGGCGGCTTCCGTCAGGATTAACCCTGCTTTCCATCAAATATTCCCAACGTTTGAACGGTTTCCATCCGCTTCCCTTTGTTACTTCCCTGCCTTGCCAGTATATATTAAATGCTTTTTGAACATCAAAAAAATTGACTTCCGGATCCTGCATCATCTCTATCCAATATGGATAGTCGGACATGTCGGATTGCAATTGTTGAACATTAAGGTTCTGTGAATTAGCCTGGATGATAAGGAAAAACAAAAGGCTAAATAATAATGAGAAGGATTTATTCATTGCTAAGTTGTTAAATTGTTTATTTTGAAGAGTGCATTATCGAATAATCAATTTTTTTATTGAAACAGCGCTGCCTGAGATTATTTCAACAAAATAGATACCCTTTGCCTGATCGTTCAGGTCAAGTTTAACCATTTGCTGATCTGGTGCTATTTGTTTTGTCATGATCTTTTGGCCCTGCAGGTTTATAATATGTATTTCTATATCATTATGATCGCTATTAATGTATAAATTGAACTGACCATCTGATGGATTTGGGAAGAGATGAATATCCTCAGAACTAATTATTGGTTCTTCTGTTCCAACCGGACTTGTTATAACAATATTATCGATGAAAAGATTATTTCCCAGGAAGTTATAGCTTTCAAACATGATTTTAACATTTATTGACCCGGCCCAGCTTGAGATATCAATGATATTACAATCCGGCCCAAAACCTGCCCCACACCAATCATCTTCAACAGAAGGAATAAATTCGTCTGATGTTTGAGGATGTGTAGCAAAAATGCCTGATCCATCTTCGCCTCCACTAAATATTCTAACCCAGGTATCTCCGCAGTCATCAGAGATATAGACTATAAGAGAATCAGTGAGGGTAGCGTATTTTTGAGCATACGCGTGTTGGAATTGAAGTTGAATATGCTGATATCCTGTTAAATTGAGAGGAGGCGATATTAACCTGTCGCGCTGCCCGGGTGGAACAAAGTAATTAAACATGTTAACCATATATGCTTTATCACCAGGAGTGTTACCTCCAACAGTCGTAATTTCCCAGGTTTTATCATTATCAGGATTATCAATAGTCCATGAACCAAGACTAAAGGAACCGGATTCAAAGTCCTCGGTAAATGGTAACATTACTCCTCCTACAATAATATTATCTTCTTTTATTATTGTAGCCTCACCATTTGAGTTAGTTGCAGTAAGGGATACTGAATAACTGCCATCTTCGTTAAATTTTACAACGGGATTTTGAGAATATTCATCGGTGCCATCCATAAATTCAATACTGCCGGGTGTGAATTCCCAGAACCATCCCGATGGGCAGTTGCCGGTTTGGTCGTAAAAACTTATTACAGGCTCACTACAAGCTATATTTTCAGATGATGAAAAATCAGGCTCTGGTAATAAGTTTGTACTAACAGAAATGTAATCTTCTTTTGTTATTGAACTGGACCCCATACTGTT
>CBDUSM010000195.1:0-3898 GCA_965369825.1 uncultured Bacteroidales bacterium | reverse complement strand
CACGATGATCAGCTTAATATTAGCCGGAAAAATAGGATCCAAGATCGCCTCGGACATAGGAACTATGAAGGTTACTGATCAGATTGACGCTGTAGAGATCATGGGGGTTAACTCAGCTAATTATCTGATTTTACCTAAGATAGTTGCTGCCGTATTTGTCCATCCTCTTTTAATTATTATTAGTATTGCTCTGGCTTTATTTGGTGGTTGGGTTGTTGGCACGACAGGCGGGTTGGTTACATCGCACGATTATATTTACGGCATTCAAGCCTGGTTTCAGGTTTTTGATGTTATATATGCGATGATCAAGACGGTGGTATTTGCTTTTCTTATTACTTCTATTTCAGGTTTTTTTGGATACAGCACTACCGGCGGCGCTCGTGATGTTGGAAATTCAAGCACAAAAGCTGTCGTTTACAGCAGTATTTTTATCATTCTGTTTAACTTGATTATCACACAGTTATTATTGCATGATTGAGGCTAAAAACATATCAAAACACTTCGGTAACCGGTTGGTTTTAAATGATGTATCGGTTAAGTTTGAAAGAGGAAAAACAAACCTTATCATCGGACAAAGCGGGTCGGGTAAAACCGTTTTGATGAAGTGTATAACAGGGCTGTTAAATATTGATGAAGGAGAGATATATTTTGATGAACAGCCTGTAACAGCGCTATCATTCCCGGAGAAAAAAAATTTGAGAAAAGAATTTGGAATGTTATTTCAAGGGGGTGCCTTGTTTGACTTTATGACTGTAGAAGAAAACGTTATGTTTCCTTTAACCATGAATACAAAAATGACTCACGAGGAAAAATCAGATAGAGTGAATTTCTGTTTAAACAGAGTGAAACTAGAGAATGTGAATCATCTGCATCCTTCTGAGTTAAGTGGAGGGATGATCAAAAGAGTTGCCATTGCCCGTGCAATTTCGCTGAATCCAAAGTACCTCTTTTGTGATGAACCTAATTCAGGTCTTGATCCGATTACTGCTAATGTTATTGATAACCTTATTAGTGAGATAACGAAAGAGTATCAAATAACCACTATTATCAACACGCATGATATGAATTCGGTGATGGAGATTGGCGAAAAAATAGCGTTTATTTATCAGGGAAAATTGTGGTGGGAGGGAGATAAAAATCAAATCCTGGGCACCATCAATAAAGAACTTAATGAATTTGTTTTTGCAACAGAACTCACACGCAAACTTAAATCAACATGAACATTCTTGATATAATCTTTATTATTCCCATCGTATGGTTTGCATACAGGGGATTCTCGAAAGGACTAATTATTGGGGTTACAACCCTTATTGCATTGATTCTTGGAATTTATTTAAGTATACGTTTTTCGGGTGTTGTTGCAGGGTTTCTCATGTCTAATTTTGAATGGGATGAAAAATATATTCCAATCATTTCATTTGTCATTACTTTTATTGGAGTAGTTTTTGTTATTTATTTGATTGGGAAGATACTTGAGAAATTCATCGACATGATAGCTCTTGGGTTCCTAAATAAACTATTTGGCGGCCTGTTTGGCATTGTAAAAGCTGTTGTTCTGTTAAGTGTAATTATCTATATCATCAACAGTTTTGACAGGCAACAGAAAGTTTTTACCGAGAAGTTGCAGCAAGGTTCAATACTTTATGAACCTGTGGAGTCGGTTGTTCCACAAATTCTACCTTTATTGGATATTGAGGAGATAAAAAAGAAGATACCGCTCGATGATGAGCCTGTTATTGCAGTCGGCAGTCCGCAGTCGGCATTTGATTACTGTCAACTGTCAACCGTCAACTGTCAACCGTCAATTGCCAAAACACCTGGCAATTCCTTCCCTTCTATATATTCAAGCATCGCCCCTCCCCCGGTTGAGACATAACTTACCTTATCGGCCAGTCCGTATTTATTAATAGCAGCTACTGAATCACCTCCACCAATAAGTGAGTAGGCTCCATTGTTGGTGGCCTGAACAATGGCATCGGCAATTTTTTTTGTGCCTTCGGCGAAATTTGACATTTCGAATACCCCCATGGGGCCATTCCATAAAATAGTGGATGATTCATTAATAACCTGAGCAAATTTTTTCTGGGTTTCATGGCCAATATCAAGTCCCATCCACCCATCAGGTATTTCATCGGCAAAACAAACCCGTCTTTTAGCATTGTTATCAAAAGCCTCAGCAGCAAGGGTGTCCGAAGGCAAAAACAGGTTAACGCCGGTATTTTCGGCTTTTTCAACAGCTTTACGGGCAATATCAATTAGTTCATTATCTACAAGAGAGTCTCCAACCTTTCCGCCCAGCGCTTTAATAAAAGTAAACATCATGCCCCCTCCAATAATAAGATTATCAACCTTATCTAACAAGTGGTTGATGATCTCGATTTTCCCTGATACCTTCGCACCGCCCAGAATGGCGGTAAAAGGCTTTGCAGTATCAACAAGAACCTTATTCATATTGAATAATTCCTGTGTCATGAGATACCCGAAATATTTTTCTTCCGGGAAAAAACCAGCAATTATCGCTGTGGAAGCATGTGCCCGATGTGCTGTTCCAAAGGCATCATTAACATATACATTTCCCAGGGATGCCAGTTTGCCGGCAAAAGATTTATCTCCTTTGGTTTCTTCTTTATAAAATCGAAGATTTTCAAGCAAAAGGACCTCTCCGGATTGTAAATTTTGGGATAACTCAATAGCTGAATTACCTATGCAATCATCTGCGAATTTAACTGGTTTGTTCAAAGCATCTGAAAGAAATGGAACAAGATGGCGCAATGAAAATTTATCTTCCGTACCTTGCTTAGGCCGGCCCAGATGCGACATAATGATGGCACTCCCTCCATCGTCTACTATTTTTTTGATGGTAGGTAATGCCGCATTGATCCTTGTGGGATCTGTAATATTTTGCTTTTCATCCAGAGGCACGTTAAAATCGACCCGTATCAAGGCTTTTTTATCTTTAAAGTTGTAATTTTCAATGGTTTTCATAATAAATTGAGTTTTATTGTATCCAGTAGTTATTTAGTGTTAGTTGTAACAGCACCGGGGTTAACAGGGAAAACAGATGCCAGTACATCACAAAAATAACTGTTTTTTGTGATTTAAATCCCCGCAATGGAGTCTGTTAAAATATTTCATTAAATTTGTTCCGTATCAATAAAAAAGGCATGGATAAATTTCCCGGAACCATTCAGTCAAAGCTACAAAAAACAGGAACATCGATTTTTGCTATTATGTCAAAACTGGCTGCAGAGCATAAGGCCATTAACTTGTCGCAGGGATTTCCTGATTTTCCGATTTCCGGAAAGCTGATTGGTTATGTCAACAAGTACATGAAAATGGGTTATAACCAGTATGCTCCCATGCCAGGCGTACAGGTATTGAGGGAGATGATCTCTAAAAAGACTGAAAAAACGTACAATATTTATTATGACCCTGAAAAAGAAATAAATATCACTGCTGGTGCCACACAGGCTATCTTTACCATCATTTCTACTTTTGTAAAAGACGAAGATGAAGTAATAGTTTTTGAACCTGCTTACGACTCTTATGTTCCTTCTGTTAAATTACAGGGAGGATTGGTTAAGTATGCCACGTTAAAATCTCCCGACTATCATATTGATTGGAATCAGGTACCCAGGTTGATTAGCAGTAGAACCAGAATGATCATCATCAATACACCCCATAATCCAACAGGCAGCGTATTAAAACCTGAAGATCTGGGAAAATTGGAAAACTTATTAAGAAATACAGATATTATTGTTCTAAGTGATGAAGTTTATGAGCATTTGATTTATGATGGTTTAAGGCATGAAAGTGTTTGCCGATATCCCGACCTGGCGTCGCGTTCTTTTGTTGTTGGTTCTTTTGGGAAAACTTTCCATGCAACAGGATGGAAGTT
>CBDUSM010000194.1:0-3914 GCA_965369825.1 uncultured Bacteroidales bacterium | reverse complement strand
ATATTTCGAAGATATTGCCATCATTTTTCCTTGCCCTGAGTGATATTTTCAGGGTTGTCGGCTGTATTGTTAACAGGGTAAAAACTAATGCTTCAAAATCTGAACTACCAATCGGCAAGCGAATAACCAGAAGTAAGTTTTTACAGAATATCGGCTTGATAAGTGGCGGAATTGTTATGAGTGGTTTCATCATGGGCATAGTAAAATGGGCTACGGATTTCAGGGTCATCAGACAATCAATCTATTTATCAGACCTGCCTTCTGTGTTAAAGGGATTGAAAATTGTTCAGATTTCAGACTTGCATCTCGGGAGCTGGGCTTCAAATGATGCTCTTGAAGAAGCTGTCGAAATGATTTATGACCTTCAGCCGGATCTTGTCTTTTTTACTGGCGATATTGTGAACTATACAACTTCAGAAGCATTTCCTTATGAACCAATTTTAGCAGAGATAGATGCTAAATATGGTGTTTTTTCAGTTTTAGGAAACCATGATTATGGGGAATATGTGGGATGGGACTCGGAATCTGATAAGGCAAAAAACTTAAACGATCTGATTGGGTTTTATGACCGGCTGGGCTGGACATTATTGAGAAATGATAATAGAGTTATAGAAATTAGCTCAGCGAAAATTGGTGTGGTTGGGGTTGAGAACTGGAGTGTGTATAGCCGTTTTCTAAGTTTGGGTGATTTAAATCAGGCTACTAAAGGCATGGAGAATGTTGACATTAAGCTTCTTCTTTCTCATGATCCATCTCATTGGGAGCATGAGGTTTTAAAAGATTTTACTGACATTGACATTACTTTTTCAGGGCATACGCATGGCTTTCAATTTGGTGTGGAGATGCCTGGTATAAAATGGAGCCCTGCAAAGTATTTATACAAGCATTGGGCAGGATTGTACTCAGAAAACAGTGATCAAAACAAGTACCAATACCTGTATGTAAACCGTGGACTGGGGAATATAGGATATCCGGGACGTATAGGTATCTTGCCTGAAATTACGCTGGTGGAATTAGCTTGAGCAATATCTTCTTTTTACAAATCAAACCATTGAGCTACTACACTCGTTTTATCCTCTGGTTCTGATTCATGCCTGAATTCATTTGTTTGTTGTTTATAAATATACTCCTTCCCCCATTCCTGTCCATTTTCTGCCACTAATTTAATGGCATCAGTAATATAGATTACTTCTTTATCAGTCATAACCGGATGAATAGACATTCTGACCCAACCGGGCTTCTCAGATAAATCGCCATGACTAATTTTATCGGTGATCTCTTTTGAATGTTCATAAGTGACATCAAGCAGAAAATGGCCATACGTGCCTGCACAGGCACATCCTCCCCTCACCTGTATTCCAAAATGGTCGTTCAAAAGCTTAACAACAAGGTTATAATGAAGCCCGTCTAAGTAAAAAGAAATGATTCCAAGCCGGTCTCTCGTGTTATCAGCCAGGATATGAATACCTGGAATAGTTTCCATTTTTTTGAAGGCCAGGCTTACAAGTTCCTGTTCTCTTTTTTTTATTTGAGTGGTGCCAATTTGTTCTTTTAATTCGATGCTTAACGCAGTTCTTATGGCTTGAAGAAAACCTGGTGTTCCTCCATCTTCACGTGCCTCAATATCATCAATGTATTTGTATTCTCCCCAGGGGTTAGTCCAATCGACAGTCCCTCCACCGGGTTGGTCGGGAATTGGATTGTTATATAAGGATGAGCAGAAGATCAGTACACCTGAACTACCAGGGCCACCTAAAAATTTATGTGGAGAGAAAAAAATTGCATCCAGCTTCTTCAAGGGATCTTCCGGGTGCATATTGATATCAACATAGGGTGCCGAAGCAGCAAAATCAATAAAGATATAGCCGCCATGTTCGTGCATTATCCTGGCTATTTCATAGTAAGGTGTTTCAATTCCCGTGACATTGGAACAAGCTGTTACCGAAGCAATTTTTGTTTTACGATCTTTGTATTTCTCAAGATTTTTCCGTAACTCATTCAGGTCGACTAACAGATCCTTTCCAGGTTGAAGTTGAACAACATCAGTAGCTGTTTCAAACCATGATGTATGATTCGAATGGTGTTCCATATGGGTTATGAAAACAACCGGCCTTTCTTTCTCTTGCAGGCATTCCTTTAAAAATAATTTTCCACAATTACGTAATCCAAGAATCCGTTGAAACTTATTAATGACCCCGGTCATGCCAAATCCGGAGGTGATGAGGATATCATCTCCCGATGCATTAACATGATCCTTTATTATTTTATGAGCAAAATGATATGCTTTGGTCATTAACGTACCTGTTTCGCTTGTTTCGGTATGGGTATTTCCAACATATGGGCCAAACGTATGTGAAATTTTTTTCTCAATAGGAGCGTATAAACGACCACTTGCAATCCAGTCGGCATAGATCATTTTTTTTTCTCCATGCGGGGTTTTAAAAATTAGATCCTGACCAATTATTTGTTTTCGAAACTTCTCAAAATAATCTTCCATATGTTGTATTTGTTATTATTTAGAAACAAGTTTTTATGTGAAAAGCTATCAATAGCCCCGCCTTTCAAGGCGGGGATTAAAAAGCAAGTAATGCAACCCTCTCCAAAATACAAATTATTTTCAAACATCAATATTCAATCATTAATCACCCTGGGAAATTTGAAGTGATGTAACTTCTATATTCCCACCTTCTGAATAAATACTAAGCCAGTTGTTATCGTTTCTGTACCAGGGATCCTGGGCGCTAATCCTGATGATATAATCATTTATTTCTCCCCGCTGTATGCTTTTTAGGACAATACCTCCATATTTCTGGCCATTCTGCCCATAACTTAGATAGACCTTAGCATTATCTTCTCCAATGATACGGGCTTTTAAAAGTATATAATTGTTTTTTCGAAATCTAATATTAATAGGAGGGAAGGAATATTTTTCATCTGAATTGCTTTTTATGATAACAGATGACGTGACCAGCTCCACAATGGCATGTTCTTCGATAAATATTCGAATACTATTGATCCGGTTATCAGGATAAGTCTCATCCGGTTTGATTTTTTTTGCATCCCTGTAAGCCTGAATAGCCTGATCCAGAATTTTTTTGTTATAAAGGTCGTCTGCTTTGGCTATGGCTTTTTGATAGACTTCAGCAAGCTCCATTTCTCTTGCCAGTAACATTTTTTCAACTTTTTTAAGCCTCTCTCTTGGATAAGATTCATCCGGGTTAATTCTTATCGCAGCCTGGTATTGGTTTTTTGCATTTTTATAATCTTCCTCCGAGTAATATTTATCTGCTAAAGCAATGGCATCATTGTAAGCTTTTTCTCTATCCACTTCATTGGCTTGAATAGCCACATTTATCTCATCTATCTTATTTATTGGATATTTTTCATCTGGTTTGATATTAAAAGCATCCTGGTAATTTTTTACCGCATCTTTGTAGTTTCCTTGCTTAAAAAACAGATCAGCCTTGACAATAGCATCATCATATTCCTTCTGAATGTTGAGTGCTTCAATGATGGAATCTATTTCATCAATTTTGTTTTTGGGATAGGGCTCATCAGGAAAAATTGTTAGTGCTTCTTTAAATGAGGAGGTTGCCTGTTGATATTTTTCTTCAGAGAAGTAGGTATCACCCTGAGTAATTGCATTGTTGTAGTCTCGTTGGGCAGAGGCTTTTTGTGCGAGTAATTCTTCAAGTTTACGGATCCTTGTTCTGGGATAGTTTTCTTCAGGCCTGATACCTAATGCAAGTTGATACTTCGATTTTGCAGTTTCATATGATCTCTCCACAAAGAGTCTGTCCGCTTCTTCAATGGCATCACTGTACCCTTTCTGGTTTTCCCGTTCAATGCGTAACTGCTTCTGGCGTTGCTGCTCTTCCAGTGCCAGTTGTTCCTGGCGTTGTTGTTCTTCAAGC
>CBDUSM010000193.1:0-3915 GCA_965369825.1 uncultured Bacteroidales bacterium | reverse complement strand
GAAACGCACTATTTTACATCCTATTTAATAATATTTTAAAATAAAAATTATTTTCCTAATGTACGACATTATAGAATTAAACGGAAAGCTTGTTACAGACCTTAGAGATATTGCAAAATCCCTTAATATTCGCAAAACAGAAGGGTTGAAAAAACAAGAACTCATTTACAAAATCCTTGATTATCAGGCATTAAATCCACCACAGCAAACGCTTAATAAAGAAAGAAAACCAATCAAAAAAACGCTGAAGTTAAGGCGAAGCAAAACACCAAAAGAGGATATTCCCCAAAATATTGACACAGGAGATACTCTATCCAAAGAAAAAACAAAAGATATTCAAACGGTTACTGAAAAGAGAACAAAACCTGATAGGGAAAAGAAAAATGTTCGGAAAACTGATCAACAACCAGTTGTAAGACATGATGATCAAAAAGATCAAAAAGACGACAAAGAGAAAACTCTTCCAGCGAAGGATAAAGAGACATCTCCTTCAACTACTGATCAGAAAAAATCTCCTTCAACTACCGATCAGAAAAAAGCTCCTGTGACTTCTGAAAGAGAAAGGCCTGAGCATATTAAGAGAGGCAATAAAGGCAGAGACCAAAGCCATCGAAACAAATATGCAGAACGCAAAAAGGATGAGTATTCATTTGAATTTGAGGGGATTGTAACCTCTGAAGGTGTTTTAGAGATTATGCCTGACGGGTACGGGTTTTTACGATCTTCTGATTATAACTACCTTAATTCCCCTGACGACATCTATATTTCACAGTCTCAGATCAAATTATTCGGACTTAAAACAGGTGACACGATCCTGGGCAGAATACGACCTCCAAAAGATGGAGAAAAATATTTTCCGCTTATTAAAGTTGAACAGATAAATGGGCGTACTCCGGAGGAAGTTCGCGACAGAATTCCATTTGATTTTCTTACGCCCCTTTTCCCGATAGAAAAATATAATCTAACAGGACACGCTGACGAATCAACCTCCACACGTATCATCGATATGTTCACTCCAATCGGAAAAGGACAACGGGGATTAATCGTAGCTCAACCCAAAACAGGGAAAACTGTTTTGCTAAAAGAAGTTGCTAATGCTATTTCTTATAATCATCCGGAGGCTTACCTGATTATCCTCCTTATCGATGAGAGACCTGAAGAGGTTACCGATATGGAAAGAAGCGTTAATGCAGAAGTTATTGCATCAACATTTGATGAACCTGCCGAGCGACATGTTAAAATATCTAATATTGTGTTGGAAAAGGCAAAACGAATGGTTGAATGCGGACATGATGTAGTTATTCTGCTTGATTCAATCACACGTCTTGCCAGAGCTTATAATACCGTTTCTCCAGCTTCCGGAAAAGTACTTTCAGGAGGTGTTGAAGCCAACGCATTACAAAAACCTAAAAGGTTTTTTGGAGCAGCCCGTAAAATAGAGGACGGCGGCTCTTTAACAATTCTTGCAACTGCACTAATTGATACCGGCTCAAAAATGGATGAAGTTATTTTTGAGGAGTTTAAAGGAACAGGTAATATGGAGCTCCAACTGGACAGAAAACTATCAAACAAACGTATTTATCCTGCTATCGATATCGTCGCCTCCAGTACAAGACGTGAAGACCTGCTTCTTGACAAAGAGATGCTGCAAAGAATATGGGTTCTTAGAAACCACCTCGCAGATATGAACCCGCTGGAAGCAATGGGATTCCTAAAAGACAAAATGAAATTCACTAAAACCAACGAGGAGTTTCTTATTTCGATGAATGCGTAATGTAACGGCGGGATTTTAATAAAGAACAGGTCGGCGGGTCTGCAGGTCGGCGGGTTGGCTCGAGAATAACTTCATTTTCTTAGAATTTTCTTAGCCAATTTCTGAAAATTAATTCCATCAAAATCGCCTGAACTCATCATTAACAGGTTTTTGTTTTTCCAATTATTTTTGATGAGATATTCAAGCATCTCTTTTGAATTAGTATACACTTTCATAGCCGGATGATTGAATGAATGCATTATCATCTCTTTACTGATATCAGGTAACTGCTTGAGAGCAATAGTGTGCGGATTGTAATAAACAACTGGGAAATCAACACCTCTCATTGTACCTCTGTACTGCTCTAAAAAATCTTTATTCAGGCTACTAAAAGTATGTAACTCCATACAGGCCACTAATTTTCGATCAGGGAATTGTTCCTTAACAGCTGTTGTGGTTGCAACCAACTTGGAAGGCGAATGCGCAAAGTCTTTGTAAACAGCAGTATAATCATTGCCATCAATGAACTCCAATCGGTTTGAAGCTCCATGAAATGACGAAATCGCATCATAAAACATTTGCCTGTCAACACCAAGCTCCCGGCAAATTTTCCAGGCAGCGTTAAGATTTAACAGGTTATGGGAACCAAAAACTTTAAGAGGTATATTTTCACCATGCCATGTCAGGTACGTAATGCCATTATCAATTATGTGTTGGGGTAAATCATACCCGATCTTTTCAATGTATTGATTTGTGTCTTCAGCTAATTTTGTAAGAAGATGATCATCCTTGCAATAAATAAGCTTACCACCAGAAGGTATCATGTCGATGAAAATCCTGAATTGTTCAACATATTCCTCAAACGTTGGAAAAACATTGATATGATCCCATGCAATACCGCTTATCAGGGCCAATTCAGGCTTGTAAACATGGAATTTAGGCCTCGGATCAAGGGGAGAAGTAAGGTATTCATCACCTTCAAAGATCATAACCGGGGCATCATCGGTCAGGCGTACCATTACGTCAAAACCTTCCAGCTGCGCTCCAATAAGAAAATCAGCATCAATACGATGATGTTTTAATACATGCATGATCATAGCCGTAATGGTAGTTTTACCATGGCTACCTCCTATCACAACTCTTCTCTTATTCTTTGCGTGCTCATACAGAAATTCAGGGAATGAGTAAACAGGCAATCCCAACTGTTTGGCTTTCAATAATTCAGGGTTATCAGATTTGGCGTGCATGCCTAAAATAACAACATCCAACTCTGAAGTAATTTTATCAGCTTGCCAGCCATCCTTTGGGGGTAATAGA
Organism: uncultured Bacteroidales bacterium; assembly: GCA_965369825.1. Lineage (GTDB taxonomy): Bacteria > Bacteroidota > Bacteroidia > Bacteroidales > JAGONC01 > JAGLWB01. The sequence goes on along the minus strand of CBDUSM010000193.1, from coordinate 845 downwards.
TCAAAATTTGCCAGCCGGCTGCGTGAAGGATCAAATATCTTATCATCCGATCCGCTAACCGCATCACCCTTTTTGTGAAGAGCGATGGCCAGGTTATGCATGGCGCTGCCACCGATGGCTATGAAGTGAATTCTCATTACTATCCTGCAAATTTAATATTTTAAATCAATCAACTTCTTTCTTACTTCTCGTTTTTCATACAGCTAATCACCTCTTAACAATCTTTATTAAACCACAGCAGTTTACTGACTGGAACTTAACAAGATACAATCCAGGGGGAAAGATCGTGAAATTGTATTTGAAGATGTAAGCGCCTGTTGGCTGGTTGCTTATTAAGACTTCATCCAGCTTATTACCTGTTGAGTTAAAAACTATGAATTTCATATTCCCTTCACCGTAATAAGGAATATTTATTTCTCCTGTGGTTGGATTTGGATATGCTGGGTTTGAATATTCTTTTTTTTCTGCTTCTAAAACTCCCACATCTAAATCTTCTGTAATATATTGTATAGAATCATTTGAGATTTGGTTGCAAACATCTCCTAAAGTCCAATGTCTTGCCCACCCTCTTTCAAATTCATTTTGAAAAAGCAATTCATCTTGACGATGATACTCTACTGGAAGAATCTCTGGATTTAAAGCATCTTTTGCAACAGGCCATCCTGTTATATCTGGAATTGTATCTCCTTCTGGGACAATTATGTCTGCTGGAAATGTTTCATAAAAAGTTGTTAATCCTTTATCAATATTAAAAGCCGAAGTTATGCTTACATTATTATTACATCTATCTGAAATATTCCAATTAAATTCTCCATTATAATCATAATGTTCACAAACAGTTGAAT
>CBDUSM010000192.1:0-3916 GCA_965369825.1 uncultured Bacteroidales bacterium | reverse complement strand
AGAACTGACAAAAAAGTCAATGAATCCATAATAGACCAGGCAATGGAAACATTGGTGTTACAGTTAAGTATGTTATTTCAGAATATTACAGAAACTTTAAGTAACTCTCAGGTCAATTTCCTGAAAGCCCTTCTTGAAGGAGTCAGTCAGTTCAGTTCAAAACAAAATATTGATAAATACCATCTTGGAACCTCAGCAAATGTTGTCAGGGTAAAAAAAGCCCTTATTAATAAAGAAATCATTGATGATCAGCCAGGAAAAATAATAATTCTGGATCCCGTTTATGCGGCATGGTTAAAATTGTACTATTTCCTTTAGCGCAATTATTTCTTTCCTCCTTACCCGCTTGTCATCCCGAATAAATCCCGGCTGCCAACTGCCAACTGCCGACTGCCAACCGCCAACTGTCAACCGTCAACCGCCAACCGTCAACCGCCAACTGGTATCAAATAAACCCGTACCTTTATAGCCGCATTAAACCGTACCTCTATGAGCAAACAAATATTCACAATATTCTTCTTGGTTGGGCTACTTGTAAGTAAAACTGCCAAAACACAGGATGCATCCATCTTCTTCAATGTAAATATGACCTACCAGATTGAACTTGGTATTTTTGATCCCACTTCTGAGTTTGTGGATATAGCTGGCGATTTCAATGGATGGGGAACCGACCTGACTGTTTTATCTGATGATGATCAGGATAGTATTTACAGTATTGTTTTGTCTGGTTTTACGGTTCAGCAAATCATTCAGTTTAAGTTTAGGCAAAACGGTGTGTGGGATGGTACAGAGGAGTTTCCCGGGGGAGGGCCTAACCGCGTTCATACCGTGAGCTCTGAATTTGATTCCCTCTATTTTTGGTACAGTGACCTGGTTTCACCCACCGGCCCGCCTTTGGCCGGCTTTTCATCATCCGCTACCAATATTAAAACCGGAAGTTTTGTATCCTTTCAAAATCTTTCTTCAGGTAATGTGGAATTCCGGGAGTGGAGTTTTGAAGGAGGGATACCTGATACATCAACCCAGCAAAATCCAAGGGTATTTTACAATACCCCGGGTTCATTTGATGTACAACTGATAGTCGGGAATACTACACAAAGCGATACGCTGCTGATCGCTGATTATATAACTGTTACTGAACGAGACACTTCACAGCTGGACTGGTGGAACAACACCATCTTCTACGAAATTTTTGTACGTAGTTTTTATGACAGCGACGGCGATGGAATTGGCGATCTCATTGGCCTGACCGAAAAACTTGATTACCTGAACGATGGGGATCCGTCAACAAATGAGGACCTTGGAATTACCGGTATCTGGTTGATGCCCATTAATCCATCGCCCAGTTACCACGGTTATGATGTAGCTGACTATCAGGCAATTAATCCGGATTATGGCACCATGGATGATTTTGTTAATTTTCTTAATGCAGCTCATCAGCGGGGTATAAAAGTGATCATCGACTACGTGATGAACCATTCCAGTTCACAACATCCCTGGTTCATTGATTCACAAAACAATGCCAACGGCAAACGGAATTATTATCGCTGGTTGCTTGAGGATCCCGGGTATGTTGGGCCCTGGGGGCAGACGGTATGGCATTACCATAGCTCAGGATATTACTATGGCCTTTTCTGGGGAGGCATGCCTGATCTGAACTATGAAGAACCGGAAGTAACGGAGAGTATGTTTGAATTTGCAGATTTCTGGCTGGATGATATAGGCATTGACGGATTTCGGTTGGATGCAGTTAAATTCATTTACGAGGATGGCCCCATCCTGGAAGACCTCCCTGAAACCTTTCAGTTCTGGAAAGATTTCAGCGCACACACCAAAGAATCAGCTCCTCACTCAGTGGTAGTAGGAGAGGCATGGACGAACACCGAAACGGTGGTAAATTATGTTGAAGACGATGGTTTGGATTTCTGTTTTGAATTTGACCTTGCCGGGCAACTGCTGAATACAGCAAATCATGGAGATGCAACAGACTTGCGTTATCAAATGTCGCTGGTTTATGGGATATATCCTCATCAGCAATGGGCTCCGTTCCTTACCAACCACGACATGAACCGCGTAATGAATGTGCTTGGTCAGAGTGATGAAAAAAATAAGCTGGCAGCAGCACTTTATCTCACATTGCCGGGAGTGCCATTTATCTATTACGGGGAAGAGATTGGCATGCTGGGTGAAAAACCTGATGAAAACATCCGAAGGCCCATGCAATGGAGCAATACCTACCAGGGTGGCTTTACAACAGGAATTCCATGGAATAACCTGAACTACAATTACCCTGAATACAATGTGGAAACCGAACTTGCCGATCCTAATTCCATATTAAACCGGTATAAAAAACTGATCGATATACGAAATCTCAAACGCTCGCTTCAAACAGGTGATTACCTGGAGGCCTGGTCAACGCATAACGAGATATTTTCATTTATCAGGGCTGCTGAAAATGATACAGCCATAGTGGTGATCAACACTTCTGACCAGGCAATTACAGATGCTAAAGTGGACATGCTTTTTAGTGGATTGAGTGCCGGATCATATACCTGGTGGGAAATGATGCAAAATCAGACCGAATTACTGACTATTGATGCTTCGGGTCACCTAATAATCCCTGCCATGCAGGCCTATGAAGTCAAAATTTGGTCGTATGATGAGGTTTCCGGCCTTCCATTTTTATCCCATGAAGATCAATTTATCACAAGGGTGTTTCCAAACCCAGCCCACGAATACATCTCCCTGTTTTCAGAGAAAAACCAGGCTACACATTTCAATATAGCTATTTATAATTTGCATGGCGTTCAATTAGGCCCTGTCAGAAAGCTGGTAACCGGCCAATACCACCAGATTCCAATCGATCATCTCCCTCCCGGTTTCTATATGCTTATTTTCGAAATAGAAGGGATCAGGCAAGGGGTTAGGATTGTTAAGAATTAAGCGTGTACCGGTAAACAGTTGACAGTTGACAGTTGACGGTTGACAGCGGCCCTCGCTAGTTCCACTATTGACACGTCATCCCAGACTTGATCTGGGATCTCAATATTTACGCATCGTTCCGCTGCCCAATCCGCCAGATACGGACCTTGCTTCGCTTCGCTGCCGACTGCCAACTGTTGTATTGCTCGTCACAGACCAGCGATTATATGGCAAGCGTTATAAACGCACGGCAGCTGGGGTATTTGTATCTCAAATTGTATGCAAATAAAAAAACCTGCTACAAATAGCATTTATGTAACAGGGTGTTAGGAATATCAGATCCGCCTGCGGCGGACCAGATATCATATATCTGATATAAAAAAGCACTACAATTGCAGTGCTTTTTTGTCGGAGTGGGGAGATTTGAACTCCCGACCTCTTGACCCCCAGTCATAATTCATGTTATCTTCTTAATATCTGTTTTGTTTGCTATATTTATTAGATAGCCTGTTTCAGTGATGTAAAGGTAATAATTATTTATTGATATTATTGGGTTATTTATTGAAAAAGTTAGTACTTTTGTTAGTGAATAGAGAAATGACTAACAAATGGACTTACCAGTAATAACACATCCGGAGCAGGATTTCAATAAATTAAAAAATAAAAGTGTATCGATAGTAGCATTTCTTGACACAGTACGTCCAAGAACAGATGATACTTACACGATTAGATTACGTGTAATTTTTCAAAGATTTCCCAAATACTATACTACCAAGTTAAATGCATCAAAAAGCGATTGGCATAAGATATCTGCCCAACGACCAAAAGGTGATTTGCGAGAACAGAAGATTATTATAAATGAACTTTTAAGGAAGGCCCTTACAATAATTTATGAGCTTGATTTTTTTTCTTTTGATGAATTTGAAAAAAAGTATACAACTAAACATCAACAAAGAAATGATGTGTTTGCCATGTATAACAAATACATCGATGA
>CBDUSM010000191.1:0-3922 GCA_965369825.1 uncultured Bacteroidales bacterium | reverse complement strand
CACTGCAAAAAAACTAAGGGAGCTGTTTTATATGGCGCATTTTGTACACAGCCATATTGCTCATTTTTATGTACTTGCAGCTCCTGATTTCGTTCTTGGACCTCAACATGCAAGGGAAGAACGGAATATTATTGGGGTGATAAATAAAGTAGGTGTGGAAATAGGATCTGAGGTGATTAAGCAACGCAGGTTGGCTCAGGAGATACAGGCTTTGATTGGAGGCCATCAAACCCATGTGGTAATGAATGTTCCAGGTGGTGTTCGGAAAGGAATAACCGAAGAGGAAAGAGAGGATATTGAAAAGAAAGCTATAGGATTTGTGAAATTTGCCCAGTTTACTCTTCAACTATTCGATAATCTGGTTCTTGGAAATAAGGAATACCTTGAGTTGATACTTCATGGGCCATACTCCCTTGCTTTGTACTCAATGGGGTTAGTAGATAAGAATAATAAAGTAAACTTTTACGATGGAAAAGTTCGTGTGGTCGATCAGGATGGCATTGAACACTGTAAATACGATCCTGAGGATTATTTGGACTATATAGAAGAGCGTGTCGAACCCTGGAGTTATCTTAAATTTCCCTATTTGAAAAAGATTGGATGGAAAGGGTTTCTTGATGAGAAAGGGTCAGGCGTATACCATGCCACTCCTCTTTCACGCCTGAATGCAGCTGATGGTATGGCAACGCCTTTAGCGCAGGAAGCGTACGACCGGATGTATAATACCCTCGGCGGAAAACCGGTTCATGCGACTATGGCCATGCACTGGGCCCGATTGGTCGAGTTATTATATGCTGCTGAGCGCTGTGTTGAATTGATACAGGATCCGGATATAACAGGAAAGGATCTGAAAACACCTATTACTAAAACTCCGGATCAAGGTGTGGGAATTGTTGAGGCACAACGCGGAACACTTACGCACCATTACTGGACCGATAATAAAGGAATCGTGACAAAGGCAAATATTATTGTTGGTACAACCAATAATAATGCAGCTATTTGTATGTCATTAAAAAAGGCTGCACAGGGATTTATTAAGAAAGGAGTAGAAGTATCAGAAGGAGTTTTAAATATGATAGAAATGGCTTTCAGAGCATACGATCCCTGCTTCTCTTGTGCCACGCACTATCAACCCGGGAAAATGCCACTGGCCGTAAACTTTAGGGATAGCAATGGTAGTCTGATTCGTTCTGTTAAAAGAGATTAATTAATATCCTTTGAGGATGGTTGACCGATTAATGGATGGAAAGAAAAAAATATTAGTTGTAGGATTAGGAAGTGATATACTCAGGGACGATGGAATTGGTGTGCAACTCACGAAGGACCTTCAAACATGTTATGCCGGTGAAGGTGTGACATTTAAAACCTCCATTGTTGGCGGACTGGAGCTGTTAGAGATTATTAAAAATTATTACATGGTTGTATTTATTGATGCAATCAAGACAGAGGCCGGGACTCCTGGTGATGTTTACAGCTTCTCATTGAAGAATTATAAAGAGACTTTGCATTTATCAAACCCCCATGATACAAACTTCAAAGCCACACTGGATTTTGGGGAGAAAATTGGATTTCATATCCCCAGGTTGATCCGAATTTTGGCTATTGAAATAGAAGAATGTTTGTTGTTCAGTAATAGCTTTTCCAAAACCCTGGAAACAAAATATCAAGATATTTTACAGACTTCCCAGAACTATATAAAATCTATCATTGCATTACGACAGAATGAATTGGTCATGAATTAATTTTGTACTGAACTTATGCTTAGATTCAACGTGGCGATGATATGATAGCTATGTTCCATTTAGTTTCATCTCATCAGGTATAGTATCTTCTTTTGCTGGAGTTTGTTCATCTGTTGAATCCTGGTAGAAAGCACTTAATTTTTTAATAAAATCTTCACGTTTTTTGGGATCCATGAACAAAGGCATATCTGCTATTTTATATTGAGTTAGTTTATTTTCAAGGTTTTCATAAACATCTTCTATTTCATCTCGTGCAAGCTGTAATGTGAGACTGATGTAATCATAAAGTTCCTGTTCTAAATTTTTGAAAACTTTGTTTTCCCGAATAGTGGTAGTAATGATATCATCAAAAATATCTAAAACACCAATAATTTCTTTTAGTTCAAATCCTTGTACAAACCGTTGAAGTGCAATGTCATCAATATATTTGATCATCAGGCTCCTGTCACCACTCCTGACAGCTGCCATCAATAAGTGATAGAGTGTACTCATCATGCTTTGAAAATCAATATTGGTCAAAGCGGTGTAACTGGGGAATAACGAAACATTTTCCGGGGAACGGATAAACGTTGTGATCTTTTCAAGGATGGTATCCTGTTCACGGATCATTTGTTCATATATGGTCAAATTAGCACGATGTGTTACTATCTTAAGAACAGCCTCATTTCGTAAATGCCATACATTATGATGACTTTTTAATTTTTCAAGTAAGAATAACAGCCGTCTTACTATATGATATCTTGGAGTAGTTTCCCATTCAAGAACTTCCCTGGTGTATGAAGCATCAACCTCTAATTTGTGATCAATATAGCGTAACATCCAGAATTTTTCATAGGGTTCCGGAATCAAACCTAACTTTCCCAGTGTTTGTTTGAAAAGTAAGCCCGGAAAAGTAAGCGGGCGTGGTAATAATATCGATTTTATGGCCTTACCATAAAAATCTCTGGTGGCTGTATAGAGTAATTCTTTATGAGAAGTTGATCCATCAGGGCTGGCTAAATAAATACCGTAAGCTGGAAGCCTCTCGTGATTTTTAATAATTGAAATCATTAACCTGGAAAGATCATGTATATGTATGTATGAAATAGCAGATTCTCCTTTTCCACCCAGGAACCGGGAATCCCATTTTTTAGCTAACCAGGTTGATAGAAATTTATACAGAGGAGCAAATTCACACCAGTCACTGTATACCGCAGCAAATCTGATCATGGAGCATTTATAATACTGGGAATAGACCATTCCCATCTCTTCACAGGCCTTTTTACTTAAACCGTAGGCAAAGTCAGCATTTGCAGGTGATGTTTCAGTTATTACCTCCCCTCTGGGAGGGAATTTGCAGACTGTCATTGAACTAGCAAATAAATAGTGTTTTACATTCACTTTTTTTGCAAGTTCCATAACATTTTGGGTGCCAGTGATATTCGTTCTTTTATATTCCGGATTATCATCATATTCATAATCATAGTAACCGGCGGGATGCACCAAATAATCTGCACCTCCTTTTCCCATAACGTATCCCAATACTTCATAAAAATGTCTCTTATTCGCAATATCCCATTGTACCCAGTTAATATGTGGATGAAAAGGAATTCCTGCTTCGGTGCTGGAACGTCGCGCTATAGCAATAACATTGTAATCCTCTTTAATAAATTCGAGAAAATACCGGCCAATAAATCCTGATGCACCGGTTACTATAATAGTTGGTAAACGGTTTTTTTTATACATCTTTGTTCAAATTTTCATTTGATATCTTATTATCACCACCCCCTGATGCTTCATCTTTTTGAATATCTTCCTGAATTATTTTATGCGCTTTTCTGTTCAAGTTCTGAAGTCTCCACATGATGAGCGCCATTAAAAAATCAATAGTTCCTGACATCAATACTAACAAAATCCTATCCTCAAGAATAAAATATGAAAAAAGAAAGATTGTAGCAATAAGTTTTGCAATAATGGAAACAGTGATCAATACTTTATATTTATTGACATTGATTGCCGCAATACCATATATTATGGCCATGACGATATGAAAAACCCCACCCTGCATGCGAAAGAAGAGTTGTGTATTTTCTGCAAAGCCAAATACGGGCATATACGATTCAGGAAGAAATATTAAAAACATACCTGCACAAAAGGAGTGCAAGGCAATGAGCCACATGATAAGGCTGAAAATTTTTTTA